>JALZOI010000007.1 GCA_030857245.1 Myxococcota bacterium | reverse complement strand
GCACCGGCGGCACGGGCACGACGGGCACCGGCGGCTCGATGGGCGCGGGCGGCACCGGTCCGTCGGGCACCGGCACCGGGACCTCGGGCACGACGGGAACCGGTGGATCGACGGGCACCGGCGGATCGACGGGCACGACGGGCACGACGGGCACGACGGGCACGACGGGCACGACGGGCACCACGATCGACGCGGGGGCCGGCAGTCGCTAGCCGATCCGACGCGACCTGCGCGCCCCGCCGGGGTCGCCAGGTCGCGTCGCTCGTCGAGCTCGTTCTCCACGCAAACCCTCGACTCTTGATCTCGAACTGATCTCGAACCGATCTCGAACCACCCCAGCAGACCCGGACGAGCAGGTGCGGTGTGTGAACAGAACTCTGCACCGCCCTTGCATTCATCCGCACCGAAGGACAAGCCATGCCACGCAAGCAACGTTTCAAGCCCAGCCGGCGTCCCAAGCCCGCCATCATCACGACCCCCGAAGACGCCGAGATCATGGCGCAGCCGACCAGCGCCGGTGACAGCGTCGGAAATTCCCAGAAAGGTAACGAGCGGGAGCGTGACCCCGAGCTCGACAAGTAGGTCGCAGGACGGTCGCGCCGCGCGGAACGGCACGCGCACATCAACGTACGATCAAGAGCTGCGATCAGGCTCCGCGCGCCGCGATCTGCGGGGCCGCATCACGCGGCTGGAGCTCGCCGTAGGTGATCGCTCCATGGACGTACGTCGGTGACAGTCCCGGCGCGAGCGGATGGGCGACCAGCTCCGAGGATGCGAGGTGCTGGGGGAGCTCCGGTCGATCGCGGACCGGATCCGCCAGCGTCTTCTCGAGGACCATCGACGTGTACTGATCGAGCGAGTGCTCGCGCGTGTTCGCGTTGAGGATGACCTCGACCCCCTGATCGCGAGCGTACGCCGCGACGCCGCGGATCTCGCTCGTGCCCGGCGCGTACGCGTCCACCGCGATCCCGTTCTCGCTGATCGTCCACGCGCCGCGATCGGTGACCACCACGAGCGAGTGGTTGCCGATCGTGTGCCCCGGCGTCCGGACGATCGCGAAGCCGGCCCCGATCGCGTAGTCGCCCTCGAGCGCGACGATGCGATCCGCCGGCACTCCGGTGAGGCACTCGGGGATGTACCACTCCGCCTGCAGCGGATGGATCGCGCCGAACGTCTCGAGCTCGGCGCGCTGCGCGAGCAGCTTCGCGTTCGGGAGCAGTACGCGACCGTCGCCACCCGGCGCGAGCAGGCCGCGCACGTCCTGGACGTGCAGGTGATCAAACGTCACGTAATCGACCGCCGCGGGCGCCACGCCCCACGCGGCCAGCGCATCGGGGATCGTGGTGTGGAGCCGCGACAGCAGGCGGGTGGCGAGGCCGCCGAAGCGCTCCTCGAGGCGCGCGAAGTACGGAGCCTTGGCGGAGCGCTGCGGATCCGTCGGATTGACGAGGATCGTGACCGTGCGTGCGCCCGCGGCCACCTGCACCAGCTGCATGCGGTTGCGCAGGAACAGGTACGGCGCCGGCGAGCTCGGCACGCCCTGGAGGCCATACCGGGTCGGATACGGGAACGTCGCGAGATCCACGGTCCGGACGCAGCGAGCGAGGCCCCGCCCGAGGATGCGCTCGCGCAGCCGGCGACCGCTCCGCCGGACCGCCTCGAGCCGCGCTCCGGCCCCGCGCACGGCCCACGCGGCATCGAGCTCGTCGAGGCGTTCGAGATCCGCGACGGCGCTGCTCGTGCTCATGGGCGACCGTAACACCGGCTGCGCACGAGCTGCCGCATCAAGACCGCGTCAAACCACTCCGCACGCTGCGAACCGTTTGCTACAAGGACCGCGTGCTGCGGACCTGGCTCGGTGAGCTGCCCTTCGAGACGTTCCAGCAGGACTACCTGCAGCGGCTCCCGATCGCGCAGCCCGCGACGGCGCTCGCCGCGCAGCCGCTGCTCGACTGGGCGATCCTGGAGGGCGTGCTCGCGTCCGCGCAGGACGTGCTCGTCGTCGCGCAAGGCAAGCACCTCGGCCTGCCACCGCCGCGCGATCGCTACGAGCTGCGCGCGTACATGCGGATGGGCATCGGGTTGTGCATCCGGCACAGCCAGCACTGCGATCCGGGGCTCCGGCAGGTCGCGGACGCGTTCGAGCGTGATCTCGGCGAGTCCCAGGTCCAGCTCTTCGTGACCCCGGGCGGCACGCATGGCTTTGGGTGGCACTTCGATGACGAGGACGTGTTCATCGCGCAGACCGCCGGCGTCAAGGACTACTACTTCCGCGCCAATACGGTGACGAGGGGCGACGCGAAGCCTGCGCTGTTCCAGCAGTTCGGCGAAGAGACGTCACCCCTCCACACCGCCCGGCTCGCTCCCGGCGACTTCCTCTACATCCCGGCCCGCTGGTGGCACATGGCGAAGTGCGAGGCCGATGCACTCTCGATCTCGGTCGGCGTCCGCCCTCGGCACGACGCGCGCAAGCCTCTCCTCTCGTCGACGTTAACGTTGTCGTGATCCCCGGAGGCGGTCCCTCACCGGCCGCTCACCGTCCAGCATGCTCGCAGCTCGCTCGACAGGCTATGGTGCGAAGACCCCCATGACTACTGCCACCTCCGCAAGGATCCTCGTCATCGATGACGAGGAAGACACGGCGATGCTGCTGCGCGACGTGCTGCGGAAGCGCGGTTTCGAGTGCGACGCCGTCTACTCTGGCCCGCAAGCGCTCGACTACCTCCGCCGTGAGCCCGTCGACGTGGTCGTCACCGACGTCCAGATGCCGCAGATGACCGGCATCGAGCTGTGCGCGCAGCTCTACCAGCGCTACCCCGATGTCGCGCCGATCGTGCTGACGGGCTACGGCCGGCTCGACGTCGCGATCGCGGCGATGCGCGCCGGCGCGTACGACTTCATCAACAAGCCGGTGAAGTCCGATGCGCTCGAGGTCGCGGTGCGCCGCGCCGTCGATCACTTCGCGCTGCAGCGCGAGGTCAAGCGCCTCACCAATGCGCGCGTGTCCGACGCGCCGATCGAGGGCCTCGTCGGCGACAGCCCGCCGATCCGCGAGCTGGCGCACGTGATCCGTCGCGTCGCGCCGAACGACGCGAGCGTGCTGATCACCGGCGAGTCCGGGACCGGCAAGGAGCTCGTCGCGAAGGCGCTCCACCTGCTCAACCCCGCGCGTCGCGAGCATCCGTTCGTCGCGATCAACTGCGGCGCGATGCCGGCGTCGCTCCTCGAGAGCGAGCTGTTCGGTCACCTCCGCGGCGCCTTCACCGACGCCAAGAGCTCGCGCGACGGCATGTTCGTCCAGGCGGGTCGCGGCACGATCATGCTCGACGAGATCGGCGAGATGCCGCTCGAGATGCAAGCGAAGCTGCTGCGCGTGCTGCAGCAGCGGACCGTGCGCCCGGTCGGCGGCGACGAGGAAGTGCCGTTCGAGGCCCGCGTGATCGCCGCGACGAACCGGGATCTCGAGACGGAGGTCGAAGAGGGTCGGTTCCGCGAGGACCTGTTCCACCGGATCAACGTCGTCGCGATCTCGGTGCCGCCGCTCCGTGGCCGCGCCGGTGACGTGCTGATCCTCGCGAACGCCTTCATCGAGAAGGCGGCGTCGAGGAAGTGCAAGTTCCTGCAGGGCATCTCGCGGCGCGCCGCGCAGCTGCTGATGGACTACGACTGGCCGGGCAACGTGCGCGAGCTCGAGAACTGCGTCGAGCGCGCGGTCGCGCTGTCGCGGGGCAGCGAGATCGACGTCGATGATCTGCCGGCGAAGGTCGTCGAGCACAAGAGCACGCGCATCGAGCTCTCCACCGAGTCGCCCGCGCAGATGCTGACGCTCGACGAGATGCAGCACCGCTACGTCCGTCAGGTCCTCGCCGCCGTCGGCGGCAACAAGACCCAGGCTGCGCAGATCCTCGGCATCGATCGCCGCTCGATCTACCGCCGCCTCGAGACGCCGGCGAACAAGCCCGCCGAGTCGTAGTCGGACCCCGCGGTGGCGATCGTCGGCGTCGGGGGGCTACGGGTCAGCGAGCTCGATCCGCTCGACGACGACGTCGCCTGCGGCCGCCCCCTCGACAAGGTCGATCCGCAGCTGACGGAGCGTGCCGCGGTACTGAGGATGCGCGCCAAGGTTGACCACGACCTCGCGGGGACTGACGCCGGCTGGCGGCAGGACGAACTCCAGCCGGTTCTCCGCCACCACCGGGTGCTCGTCGGTCACGAAGAAGATCAGCCCCCGGGTCGCCGCCGTGCGGTGGCCCATCACGAGCCGCAGGCTGCGATGTGTTGCGGTCGGCAGCTCGAGCAGATCAGGCGACAGGATCGCCGGATCGCCGCCGGTCACGGTCAGGCGCAGGGCGCCGTCGCCGGTCGTCCCGCGCAGGTCCTTGCGGATCGTCCAGCCGAGCATCCGGTTTGCGCGGGCGAACGCCCAGCGGCCTGCGGAGCCGGCGACGTCCGACGTGCCGAAGGTCAGCGGCGCGCTCCAGCCGAAGGTCTGGCGGTCAAAGCCACCCCGTCGGTAGGCCAGCACATCGGCGAGGTCGGCGTCGTCCGGGTAGGCCGCGTTCGCGAGCTCGTAGTCGGTCTCGAGGCCGCGGTCGAGGCGGCTCCCCGCGTAATACCCCGAGCGAGCCGCCGCCGATCCGGCCAGGAAGAACTCGGCGTAGTAGCGGAAGGAGAGATCGAGCCGCTCGCCGCCGGGGGCCTGATAGGCGAAATAATCCACTGGATCGCCGTGGGCGCGGGCGATCGCAGCTGACAGCGCAAGGAGCCTCAGGTGCAGGCCGGCGTAGTGCAGCCCCTTGCCCTCGAACACGCGGTAGCGGTCGTAGATCTCCCCGGTCGCGAACGGCGGGGCGCCGTCGAGGCTGGGGTCATTCCTGAACAGATCGTCCCCCGGCATCAGGATCACGCCCTCGATCAGGACCTCGAGGTTGCGCGGGTTGGCGGGCGATCGCAGCGCATGCTCGACCAGCGCCTCGTCGCCGGTCACGACGCCGATCGTAAGCAGGCCGAGGTTCTGGGCCCCGAGGTGGTTGTTGAAGTAGCGGTGACCGAGGTACGGCGGACCGAGGCCGTTGTCGGGCATCGAGCCCGACACCCAGATGTCCTGGCTCCGCTGGATGGGGCCTTCCATCGCGGCGAACCACGCCACGACCCGGGCGCGCTGGCCGGGGTCGAGCCGATGATGGAGGAGCGCGTAGGCGTCGCCGAAGATCGGCAGCACCCGGCCGATCACGAGGCCGGCGCTGGCCGGGATCGCGGATCCCGGACGGCTGTCGACGCCGGTGTCAGCCCAGGCGAGCAGGAGCTCGGCGGCACGATCGAGGTAGGGCTCCTCACCGGTCAGCCGGCCGGCGAGCGCGAGGTGGCGCGCCGCGATCCCCTGCGCGCTCGCGACCGCGAAGAAGCGCTCGTGCTCGGCGGAGTGCTCGGGCCTGAGCTCGGCCGCGAGCGCGACGTCGGCCGCCGCTCGCACCCGGACGAGCGCGCTGACGAACGGCTCCTGGCCGGCCACGATCCCGGCGTGGGCGGCGGCGAGCTGGGTCTCGGTGGTGAAGACCCGCGGACCTGTCAGGCGGAGATCGAGGGGCGGCGTCGTGCCGGCGTCGAGCGCGTCATTACCGGTCACCTGCCCCCCGCACGCGCAGACCGCCAGGCAGGACAGGAGGGCCGCGAGGGGGTTGCGGAGCACGGTCCAGCCCTCGTGCACGGCTCGTGCCGCCGGTGGTGAGGCCTCCAGCATGGCTATCTCATCAAACAGGCGGGTGCGGTGCGAACACCGAGTTGCATCGCCTCATGAAGTCAGCAACCTGGTCACCGCTGCCACCCGGCGTCGTCATCGACGTCCTCGTCACGCAGGATCCTTCGACGAGGATCCCGTCGAGCACGTCGCTCGCATCGACCGGTGCGACCGGGAGCTCGGCGTCGGCGCGACGGGGCTGTCGCGCGGCACCACCCTGACGCGCGCAGCGAGGGCGGTGGCGAGAACCAGCCAGCGCGTCAGCTCCGCACCGACGGGAAGCGCTGGTTGAGCTCCTGGAAGTAGTCGCCGGCGAAGTACACCTCCTTGAGCGGATGCGACTTCGGCAGTGCGAGCAGCGTCTCGGCCATGTGCTTGGTCTGGGCCGCCGTCCACTCGTCGCCCGCGATGTACAGCGACCTGAGCTTCGGCATCGCGAGTAGCGCGGTGAGGGTCTTCGCCGGCAGTGGCTCGCGAACCGGGAGGCAGGTCACCGTGCGCGACGAGGTCAACGCGGCGACCGACTTCGCGCCCGCGTCGTCGACATCGAACATCTCGAGCACCGGCAGCTTCTTCACGAGCCTCGCGATGCGCTCGTCGGTCGCGAACCACACGTCATGCAAGGACAGCGAGCGCAACTTCGGCAGCGCGAGCTTGCCGAACGCCTTGTCGGCGACCTCGTTCGCCTTGGCTTCGAGTCGCGTCTTCTGACAGGAGGAGCTCAGCATGTACATGTCGAGCTCGCCGAGCTGGCTGCACAGCTGCGTGTTCGCGGCGAGACCGCGTAGCGCGCCGGCCCCGAGAAAGCCGCCACCGACCCGGATCGATCGGAGCCTCGGTGCGACGAGCTCCTGGAAGAACTTCTCGCCGTCGGGCCCGGTCGTGATCGTGGAGTTGAGGCTCAGCTGGTCGAGGCGCTCGAGCTTCAGCTTCGCGAGCGGCGCGATCGACACGACGCGCTCGTGCCCGAATGCGACGCTCTCGAGGATGAGCTCGCGCACGAGCGCGAGGTGCGGACACTTGACGAGCGTGGCGACGGCCTCGTCATTCCAGGGCTTCACCGTGAGCGCGCGGATCGGCTGCGCGCGGAACAGCCGCTCGCCGTGCTTCTTGAATGCGCCCGCCGTCATCGTCACACCCTCGACGAAGCCCGCGCCGGTCTTGAAGTCGCTCACGAGCTCGGCGACCTCCCCCGCGATCCGGGCGCGATGGGCTTTCCCCATCGCCTCGATCTGCCGCGCGATCGCGATCCGATCCGGATCCCTCTCGACGAGCTCGCGCGCTTCGAGGTCGAGCCGGAGCATGTCCGCGCGCGGATCCTCGCGCTCGAGCCAACGGTCGGCGAGTACGAGGCGCGTCGCGACATCATCGGGATCGTCGACGAGTGCCGCGATCAGCTTGGCGTCGGCCGTCGAGTCCTTCACCGGCGCGTGGCTCGGGGGCGCGTCGAGGATCTTCACGCGCACGCGATCCGCGGCCTCTTGCTGCGCCCAGAGCTCCGCCCGCTCGCGGTTCTTCTTCAGCTCCTTGAACCACCTCCGCAGCACGGGCCAGGCATCGCCCGCGTTCTTTGGTGCATTGGGGAGCACGGAGACGCCGACGGTGATCGTGTCCTCGTGCCGGACCGCGAGCGCGACGATCCGGCCGCCCCAGCACTCGCCGCGTCCCGCCTGAAACTCGATGAAGCCGAGCCCGTGCGCCGCGGTCTTCGCATCCTCGATGATCTGGAACACGTGCTGCAGCTCGAGAGGGCCGCGGCACATCGAGTGGACCTTCGTCATCGCATCGAGGTCGAGCCCGAGGCCCACGCGCGCGCCGGCCTTGACGAGGTCGGCGCGCTGCCGCGCGTAGATCGCCAGCTTGATCTGGTCGAAGGCTTCGTCGCGCACGTGGCTAGTCTAAGCTCGGGTTTGTGCCCGACGACAAGCTCCCGCCGGTGTTCATCCCCATCACGCTCGAGCTCGACGGCATCGGCGAGCCCGTCGCGCCGGTCGCCACGCCCGCCGACGAGCACTTCGAGCTCGACGGTGACTCGCCGTCGAGCAGCGTGATCAGCGCGAGCCTCGCCGCGCAGACCCGGGAGGTGTTGTCGACGCTGACGCCGAACGAGGAGCGGGTCCTGCGCATGCGCTTCGGCATCGGCGAGGCGCTCGACGCCACTGCCGAAGAGGTCGACCAGGACTTCGAGGTCACGCGGCAGCGGATTCGCGAGATCGAAGCGAAAGCGCTCCGCTCGCTGCGCAGACGGCAAGAGGCGCAAGCGGGCGCGACCGACGACCCAGGCGACGGCGGGGACGACGATCGCTAGACTTCGAGCCGGGTGCCAGCCGACGAGAAACCGAGCCGGAGCTGGAGGTCCACAAGGAACAGCCCTTCCTCGCCGTACGGCGGGGTACCCGAGCTGGCTGCGAGCTCGCGCTCGATGTGCATCGTGGGAGCCGTGGTGGAGCAACGGCTTCGATCGTGAGCGCGTCGGTCACTTGATCGAGTACGTGAGCGTCCGCGTCCGCGTGCCGCGGGTGATCTCGAGCTTCCACGAAGACGCCTGGCGAAGCCGGGTGTAGGCCTCCAGCGCCTGGTCCGCTCCGTCGAGCCGCATGCCATTGATCGCATGCAGCGCGTCACCGTTGACAAGGCCCAGCCTCGCGAGGACCGAGCCCGGCCGGATCGCGTACAGCTTGAACCCGTTCGGCTTGCCGTCCTTGACGGCAGGGACGAAGCGGGCGCTCTTCGCGAACACCATCGGGTTCGCGAGCGCCTGGTCGAACGCGGCCCGGTCGATCTGGAAGCTGGTGTCGCTGATCTGCTTGATCGCATCGGGCCGATCCAGGTCGCTGACGGACGCGCCCGCGGCAACCTCGGACGCGGACCGATCCGGCGGGGGAGCGGCTTCCCCGTCACAGCCGAAGTCCACGAGGCCGAGCGCATCGAGGCGCCCGGCGAACTTGATGTTCCACATGCCGTTCGCGTCGAGCGCGATACCCACCTGCGACATCGTCGGCGCGAGGGCCTCATTCGATGCCCTGGTCGACCCCGTCGACCTGAAGCGCCCGCAGAACATTGCCTCGGACTCGAGCAGCGTTCGCGCGAGCTGGAGCTGGCCGCTGACCTCGATGCGGGCGTCCTTGGATTCCAGGGACCAGTGTGTGATCTCGGCGCGACCCTCGGCGAACACCGCGCGCGCCTCGAAGCGATCGACCGAGATCCGCGGAAGCAGGAGCGCCTCCACGTCGTCGCGGGTGCCGCCCCCAGCTGACTCGCCACCGAGCATGCACCCAGCGACGCAACGCACGGTGCCGGTTCCGGTCGCCCGCCGATAGTCGGCGACGCCTCCGTCGCTCGGAACATGCAGGTCGACGGCGATGTCGACCGTGCCGCCGATCGGGACGCTCATCCAGGCGGGGAGGCGTACGTCCTCGAGGGGGACCGAATGGCCGGTGATCTGGAGATGCGTGCCGCCGGGCTCCGGCGTCTCCGTCGAATGCAGCCGGCCATCGCGCGGCACCGTGGGCGCGACGGGCGTGGCAGGCGGATGGGTCGGTGCGTCCGCGGATCGACACGCGACGAGCACGCAGGCCAGCAAGGTCTTCTTCATCGAGCCGCAGGATAACGCCAGGAATGGATGCCGGGGTGAACCGGCGGCGAGCAGCGCATAGGCGAGCTCGCCAGGGCGATGAGAGAGCGGGTCAAGACGGCTCACGCTTCGCGCGCGCGACGCTCGGCGCGAAGCACCACGTGGTGATTCATGAGCTCATCATCGTCGGGCCAACAGAGCATACGATCGCTGTTCATCGAGATACACGACGGGTCGAGCGGCCGGAATTCAAGCTCGAGAATCTCGTCGTGTTGATCCCAATCGAAGATCGCCGACAGGTAGAAGTCGCGAAACGAGCCGCTATCACCATGGTCTCGCAGCCGCGCGTCCGCCTTGTCGCCGATCGCTCCGAGCGCGTCCAGGACCCGATGCGTCTGCGCCAGCAGCCCGGCATAGGGCCCCCTCGAGTCGCCGCTCAGGCGAACTCGCGTCGCCCGCGTGTGCCCCGCGATCACGTGCTGTCCTTGCCACGAGCACCACGCGTCGAGCCGCTCCGGGTTCACGTTGGCCGTCAGCGCCCCGATCCGCGCGTCCTGAACCGTCCCCTCGATTGTCTCGCGGACCCAGCGGTCCTTGATGAAGCCCATCGCCCGCAGCCTGCCACACCGCGGCCCCAACCAGCGCGAGGTCACCGCCTCCACCGTGCTGGTGATCCTCGGCGGCGTTCTCCTACGCTCGGCGGGAAGCTCAGTCGGCCTCGGTGACCGAGAGGACCGTGCCGTTGGCGTGCACGAGGACCGGCGCGCCGGACGTCACGGTCAGCTCGTGGTGGATCGCGTAGCGGTTGGCGCAGGCCGGATCGGACGGGGCGGTGAGGTGGATGCGGTTGTAGATCGGGGCGTGGTGCACCCTCCGCGAGATCGTCTTCCAGACGGCGTCGGAGCCCGTCACCTCGGGCAGGCAGGCGGGCGGCGTGCCGGCGTCGGGCGAGACGACGATCCGGCTCCGGACCACCGACCGATCGCTGCTCGTCGGGGGACATAGCTCGGCGCCGGCGCCGCCGGTGCCGGAGCAGGTGGTGAGGTAGCCGTCGGCGTGGACGATCGCGGTGGCCCCGTGGGGCACCACGACGTCGTCGATCGGGGTGCGGTCGCGCGAGGCGCCGAACTCGATCAGCGCGTCGACCGCCGGGGCCGGGTAGGCGCAGTGCGCCGGCTGGCGCGCGATCGAGCCGGGCCAGAAGCACTGCCGCGCCCACGGCGCGAGCGGGGCCGAGATCGCGAGACCTCCGCCCTCGCCGGTGACGACGCGGTCGACGCCGTCGGTGAAGTCGTAGGAGGTCCGCAGCGCGTAGCGCGCCGTGCAGGTGTAGGTCCCGGCGCTCGGGAAGGCGACGATCGCGCGCGGCGACAGGACGTGGTCGCCGTTGGCGAGCAGGTTCTGGATCTGCGAGATGCTGCGCGACACCTTGCCGTCGATCGGTTCCATGACGGTGAAGGGGCCCCCGTCGCCGTCGCAGGCGAAGCTCGCCTGGTGGTAGAGCCGGTCCACCGGAGAGGCCGGCGCCACGTCGACGTAGGCCACCGGCGCGACGAAGCTGACGACGCGGCGTTCGGGGCCCAGCGCGACGACCTCGAGGACGGCGAGGTCGTGGTGCACGCTGGGGATCCCGCCCGGGTCACCCTCCTGCACGGCGAGCCTCAGGTCCGCGGGGATCGGCGCGAACAGCGCGGCGGGTCTGGGACCGGCGTCGGGCTCGAGCCGGCCTCCACCATCGGGCGCGCCGGGGTGGCCTGCGCCGCAACCACATCCCAGCGTCACGAGGGCGCTCGCGAGCGAGGCAAGCCGCAGTCGGGTCGGGTACATATGCGACGCAGTCTAGTCGATCGCCGGCCGCCGCCGGGCGCGATGCGCGGCGCCGCGGACGAGGTACGGCGGCACGTCGCGGGAACGAGGTCGCGCCGACGGCGGCCGCGCGTGACCGCGAGCCCCCACCGAGCTCGTCGCCCCCATGGCGTGTTCTCGTCGAAGTAGACCCAGCCTGCTCGCCGAGCAGGCAAGCGACATGCGCGGGGCGGCGCGCTCACGCTGTGACGAGGGCGCGCCGTGCGGGCCCGACGATCGCCGCCCGCCGTGCGGGAGCGCGGGACCGCCGCCGGTGCGCGGCTTGCTTCGGTCGGGGGGATGAGCTCGACACCGCATGTCGCACCGCTCGTCCAGGGCATCTTCTACGTGGGCACGGGCCTGTGGCCCATCATCCATCTGCGCAGCTTCGAGAAGGTCACCGGGCCCAAGCGAGACAAGTGGCTGGTGCGCACGATCGGCGGGCTGATCGCGGCGGTCGGCGCCGCCCTCATCGTGGGGTCGTTCGATCGCCGTCGCTCGCCCGCGCTCCAGATGCTGGGGCTGGGCAGTGCCTTCGCGCTCGGCGTGGCCGACACCTACTTCTCGCTGCGCGGCCGGATCTCGAAGGTGTACCTCGCGGACGCCGGCGCCGAGGCGATGATCGCTGCGACCTGGGCGATGACGCGGAACTGACGCACGGGTCCGAGATCGTGTAACGTCCGCGCCGATGCCGGTCGACGACCTGCGCTCGGGTACCTGGGTCACGTACATCGGTGGCCGGGCCACCTCCGCGCGCCTGCGCCGCTGCCGGGTCGAGATCATGTCGGGCCCCGACGCCGGCCTGGTCCGGGACATCGAGGCCTCGGTCATCCGGATCGGGGCTCGCCGCGGCAACGACGTCCAGCTCAGCGACTCCAAGGTCTCGGGGCTGCACTGCGAGATCCGGCTCGACGATCGAGGCTACCGGCTGCGCGACCTGGACTCGACGAACGGCACGTACGTCTCGCAGCTCCGCATCAACGACGTCTACATCCAGCCCGGCGCGCTGATCGCGCTCGGCAGCACCCGCCTCAAGTTCGATCCGCTCGGTGATTCGGTCGAGATCGAGCTGTCCGATAGCGATCGCTTCGGGTCGATGATCGGGCGCTCGGTGAAGATGCGGGAGATGTTCGCCCGGCTCGAGAAGCTCGCGCGCAGCGACGCCACCGTGCTCGTGACCGGGGAGACCGGCGCGGGCAAGGAGCTGGTCGCCGAGGCGCTCCACGATCACTCGCCGCGCGAGAAGGGCCCGTTCGTGGTGCTCGATTGCGGCTCGATCCCGCCGAACCTGATCGAGAGCGAGCTGTTCGGGCACGAGCGCGGCGCGTTCACCGGCGCGACGTCGTCGTACGCCGGCGCGTTCGAGCGCGCCCACGGCGGTACGGTGTTCCTCGACGAGATCGGCGAGCTGCCGCTCGGCATGCAGCCCAAGCTGCTGCGCGTGCTCGAGCGCAAGGAAGTCCGGCGCGTCGGCGGCAGCAAGACCATCGAGGTCGATCTCCGCGTCGTCGCGGCGACCAATCGAGATCTCGGCGTCGAGGTCAATCGGGGACGGTTCCGCGAGGATCTCTACTACCGGCTCGCGGTCGCCCGCGTGCACGTCCCGCCGCTGCGCGAGCGCCGCGATGATCTCCCCCTGTTGATCGAGCACATCCTCGCGACGACGCCGAACGGCGAGACGGCGTCGATCGCGCAGGAGACGATCGACCTGATGATGAAGCACGACTGGCCGGGCAACGTGCGCGAGCTGCGCAACGTGATCGAGCGCGCGGTGCTGCTCGCCGAGACGCCCGACAGCGAGGACTCGCTGCGCCGCACCCCGCTCGCGAGCCCGAAGGCGGAGCCCTCGATCTCGGTGACGCCGTCGCAGACCGCCACGAGCTCCGACGCGTCGATGACCGTGCCCGTGGACGTCGGCATCCCGTTCAAGAACGCGAAGCAGAACGTGATCAGCGAGTTCGAGCGTCGCTACATCTCGCGCTTGCTCGCGCAGCACGACGGCAACATCTCCGCCGCGGCCCGCGCGGCCGGCATCGATCGCATGTCGATCCACAAGATGTTGCACCGGCTTGGCCTCGCGAATCCCGGCCGCGAGTAGCGGGGGATCGAGCTTGCGCGGCCGCCGCACGGCGTCCCGCTCGAGGTCGCGCTTGATGTCGCGCTGAGGCCGCACGTGATCGGGGCGGCGCTCGCGCCGGGAGTGTGTCGCTCTCGCTCCCCGTCGTGGCGATCAAGCACGTTGACGGAGCGCCGCGGGTTTGCGAAACCTCAAGGGTGCGGGTCCCGGGGTTGGCGTTCGGTACGGGTGCTCTCGAGTTGCGCGAGGGCGGCGGCACGCGGGTGCTCGTCGTCGAGGACAACATCGACACGGCCGATCTGTTCGCGGCGCTGTTGCTCGGACGCGGCTACGACGTCGTGGCGAGCAACGACGGTGCGTCCGCGCTGCGTCAGCTCGAGACGTTCATTCCGCACATCGCCCTGCTCGATATCGGGCTGCCGCGGATCGATGGCTACGAGATCGCGCGCCGCCTCCGCATCGCGAGCCCCGGCGTCCGCATGATCGCGATCACCGGGTACGGCCAGGATCGCGATCGCGTGAAGGCGCTCGACGCCGGCTTCGAGGTGCACCTGCTGAAGCCCGTCGGGGCTCGCCAGATCCTCGACAGCGTGAACGCCCTGCGCCCCTGGTGAGCCCGACCCCCAGCGTCAGAGCACCGGCGAGGCCGGGTGCGAAGCCTCGCCTCGCCGCGACACGCGCGGTGATCGCGAGTCTCGCCGGGCGCGCGGTGCCAGCGTCGACGACAGCGGCATCAACATCCCATCAACAACAGCGCACGGGGGAGCCGCTCCGGCACGCGCATGGCATCGTCCCGGAGCATGCATGATGTTGTTCGAATCTGGGCCCCGGCCGCGAAGCGCGTCGAGATCGTGCGCGGGGCCACCCGGGCACCCGCGCTCGCCGAGGAGGGCGGCTGGTGGATCGGGCCCTCCCTCGCGACCGGAGATGACTACGCGATCAGCATCGACGGTGGGCCGCCGCGCCCCGATCCTCGATCGCGCTGGCAGCCCGCCGGCGTGCACGGTCCGTCACGCTGGATCGAGCCAGCGCCGCTGCCCGCCGTGGCGCCGTTCTCCGCGGTCCCGCTCCGCGATGCGGTGATCTACGAGCTCCACGTCGGCACGTTCAGCCCCGAGGGCACCTTCGCCGGGGTCATCGAGCACCTCGACCACCTGGTCGAGCTCGGCGTCACCCACGTCGAGCTGATGCCGGTCGCGCAGTTCTCGGGACACCACGGGTGGGGCTACGACGGCGTCGACCTCTACGCGCCCCATGCGCCGTATGGCGGCCCGGCGGGGCTGCTCGCGCTGATCCGCGCGTGCCACGACCGCAAGCTCGCGGTGCTGATCGACGTCGTCCACAACCACCTCGGTCCGGAAGGCGCCTACCTCCCCGAGCTCGGGCCCTACAAGACGACGCGCCACCAGACGCCATGGGGCGAGGCCATCAACCTCGACGGGGAGGGCAGCCGCGAGGTCCGGAGGTTCATGATCGAGAGCGCGATCATGTGGCTCCGCGACTATGGCGCCGATGGGCTGCGCCTCGACGCGATCCACAGCCTGCGCGACGACAGCGATCGCCACTTCGTCGCCGAGCTCGTCGATGAGGTCCACATGCTCGAGCGCGAGCTCGGCCGGCCCCTCGTGCTGATCGGCGAGTTCGACGATCACGACCCCGCCGCGGTCAGCGAGCGCAGCACGGGCGGGTGGGGGCTCGACGCGCACTGGAACGACGACTTCCACCACGCCATCCATGCGCTGCTCGTGCGCGAGACCTCGGGCTACTACGCCGACTTCGCAGACCCCGGCACGCTCGCGAAGGTGATCGAGCAGGGCTACGCCCTCGACGGCGCGTACTCGACGTTTCGCAAGACCCACCATGGCCGCCCGTTCGGCAACCTGTGGCGCGACCGGCTCGTCGCGTACGTGCAGTCCCACGACCAGGTCGGGAACCGCGCGAACGGCGAGCGCCTCCACCAGCTGTGCGGCCTCCGCCGCGCGAAGCTGGCCGCCGGGCTGCTGTTCGCATCGCCGTTCGTGCCGATGATCTTCCAGGGCGAGGAGTGGGCGGCGTCGACGCCGTTCCTCTACTTCGCCCAGCACGAGTCGCAGGAGCTCTGCGAGGCGGTGCGGCGGGGCCGCGAGGCCGAGCACGCCACGGCCGGCTGGGCCTCTCCATCACCCGATCCCGCTGCACCGTCGACGCGCGACGCCAGCGTGCTGCGCTGGGGCGAGCGGCACGATCGCGAGCACGCGACGATGCTGACCTGGTATCGCGAGCTGATCGCCGCGCGCCAGACCTACCCGGCGCTGCGCGACCCGCAGCCCGAGCACACGCGCGTCATCCGCAGCGCCGACGGTCGCTCGCTGGTCATCGATCGCGGCGAGGTCGCGCTCGTCTGCAACTTCGCCGACGAGCCCGCGCGGCTCGAGACGACCGGCGAGGTCGTCCTCGCCTCGTGCGACCTCAGCAACCGCCACGAGCTCCCGCCCGAGTGCTGCGCCCTCGTCCGCCGCTGACTCACGCAAGGAGATTGGCCGCCGCGAAGGGCCGCCAAGGATGGGTCGGGGAAAGGCACACGTGTCCTCTTCCTGAACTTCCTTGGCGTTCCTCGGCGGTCTTGGCCGCCAATCCGTCAAGCGCTGTCGGTGAGGCGTAGCGCGGCCGCCCGCTAGTCGCCGGGCTTCGTCACGAGCTTCGTCGCCGCGACCATCCAGCCGCGCACCTTGACGAGGTGCTCGGCCTCGACGCGCTCGGCGTCGCGGATCTTGGCTTCGAGGCCGCGCTCGCCCATCAGGGCCACGGCCCCGGCGAGCTGGTCCCAGGATTCGTGATCGGCGAGCTCGGCGACCATGATGGCGTCGAGGCACTCGATCAGGTTCGTGCGCGGGTCGACGAGGACGTCGGCGACGCCGCGGCTCGAGGTCGCCTGGATGTTCGCGCACGGCGTGACGACGGTGGCGTCGCCCCCGAGCTGCTGGATCAGCGACTGCGCGAGCGCGAGGTGGCGATGCTCCTCGTCGCGGATGTGCTCGAGGTCGGCGCGGCTCGGACCGCCGGGGAACGTGCCGTAGGCATCGAGCTTCGAGATCAGCGCCTGGTAGAGCCGCACGCCCATGCGCTCGAACTGCAGCCGCGCGCCGAGCTTGTCGAGCAGCGGCAGCCGCTCGAGGGGGAGCTCCGGCACCGAGGGCATCGTCGCCGCCGGCTGCGACTGCTTGGCGACGCGGATCCGGTTCTCGGCGATCAGCTCGGCGCCGCCGCTCGTGGTCGGCCCGAACTCGCGGGTGCCCTCGAGCATCTCCGTGGCCAGCTCCGGGTGGAGCTGGATGCCGGTGTGGTTGTCGCCAGGCCGCGTGATGTTCGCGACCTGGGAGGTCTGGGTGGTCTTCATGTCAGTCACTCTGCCTTTCCGGCCTTGGCCACCGAGGACGACCCGACGCCGCGACCGCGGACCTCGGGGAGCAGCGGCGCTGCGAGCTCGCCACCGGGCTGCCAGCTCCAGCCGGCGGCCACGGTGTTCGACGGTTGATCCTTCGCATTGAGGCGCGCCCGCTGCTGCCGCGTGCGCTCCGGCTCCTGCTCGCGCGGCACCACGGTGGCGCCCGACGCGCCGAGCCCGACCTCGCGCCGCAGCACCTCACGCACGAAGTCGCGGTGCGACTCGTACGCGATCGGCTGGCGGATCTTCGCATCGAGCACTTCAGCCGCATCGCGGCGCTCGTGCTGCTCGAACAGGTGCGCGACGTGCTGCACGTGCCCGAGCTCGTAGTCGAGCATCCGCTCCCAGATCGTCTTGATCCGCGGATCGGTCTCGGACTCGACGCAGCTCCAGTAGTTGTAGGCCTCGGTGGCCTCGTGGAGGAGCCACTTCTCCAGGATCGACTCGCGCGGATCGATCAGCGACTCGTAGTGCGTGACGTGCTGCTCCTCGATCGAGGCGATCTCGGCGTACAGCGCGCGGGCGGTCGGATCGGCGAACATCGGGCCGATCGTCATGTAGTAGTCGTGGGTCTGGTGCTCGCCCGCGACCAGCGTCAGGGCGTGCAACTTGGTCAGCAGCTCGGCGCGCTGGTGGTCGTACGGGTGGCGCAGATCGTCGAGCGGGTGACGGTGCTCGACCGACGTCGGCCGCCCCGGGAGGATGTCGGTGTAGCCCTGCAGGATCGTGTTGGCGTCCTTGCCCTCGACGCGATCCATGAGCGCGGCGAACCGGTACATGTGGTCGAAGTCCTCGAGCAGACCGAACCGGTACATCTGCGCGAGGTACTCGTCGGGCTCCTCGAGCGCGAGCGCGGCGGTGACCTCGATCGCGACCTGCTCGAAGCCGATCGTGGTCTCGAGCGGGGTCTGGTCCGCCGGCAGGAGCCAGTTGATCATCGTCTGCTGGTGCTGCTCCACGCGGCGCATCACGGCGAGGGACTGCTGGAGCCCGCCATAGAGGCGGGCCGCCGCGTGGGAGAACCGCACCGCCTCGGACTCGATCCCGTTCATCAAGATGATCCGGACACGGGTCCACGCGTCGCAATCGATCTTGCTGATCGTGGGCGGCGAGATCTCCCGCCAGCTGAACCGTTGCCGCTCGAGCGGTACGCCGCGTTCTTTCAAGAGATGCAGAGCCATTGATCCCTCCTTCTGTGCGTGCGGCGGCGTGCACGGGACATGCCCTCGGCGAGCGGCGCGTGCGACCGCACGGCGGGTCCCTCGCGCGCGCCCACGCGCGGCGCTACACGCCTGGTGGTCCGGATCAAGGTCAGTCAAGACCGGGTCAGGACCCGCGTCGCGACCTCGGCGATCGTCGCGCGGACCCAGTGGATCTGATGACGCTCGAGGAGCACCTGCCGTGCGCGCGACAAGGCGGTCGTGATCAAGAACGATGGTGGCCGCCGCGCGTGGTCGGTGGGAGCTCGCCGGCGATGCAGCTCGAGGTGCTGCCACAGGATGACCTCGTCGAGGGTCGTGCCCGCGAACACGAACGGCGCTCGCTCGAGATCGTCGACCAGCCGCTCGTACATGCGGTCACGCCGACACAGCCGCGAGGCGTACTGCATCGTCGAGAACGTGAGCTCGCCCGCGTCGCCGCCCGCCATGCCATTGAGGTGCACGACGTCGACGGCGGCGGGCTCCGCCGGCGCGCGCTCCGGGGTGATCGCCGAGACGCTGCGCAGCCTGCGTGGGAGGGGGAACTGTCGCTGGACCGCGACCTCCAGGTCGTCGACGTTCAGCGTGTAGATCCGTTTCCAGGGTGCGCCGAACCACGCCGCGAAGTGCGCGGGCAGGGGATGATCGCCGATCCGCAAGCGTCGATCGACGTAGCTCCGGAGCCGATCCGGCGCGTGCGCCAGCGCGACATCGTACAGGTCCGGTAACGAGCTCCCGTCGCGCGGTTCATCGTCGAAACAGAGCCTCCACAGCTCGTCGATCATCTGCGCCGAGTCCGGGAGCAGCGCGCCATCCACATCGCGTGCAGCTGCCGAGAAGCCCGCGCCCGTGAACAGCATCGCGTCGCCGCTCGCGATGAGGCCGGAGAGCTCGCGTAGCGCGGCTTCCATCACCGTGGCGAGTTTGCACGGCGCATACCAGGCACAGGCGCTGCATGAACTCCCGAGAGTGTCGGATTTGTACAAGCTCTGCACCAAGTTGTGTCGCGAGCTCGCCCAGAGCGAGCACTCTGCCACCGTGCACACGCGGCGCGAGGCTCGTCGCCTCGGCCCGGTGCCGCCGGCCGCTGCGCTGCTCGCGATCGCGCAGCACGCCGACTCCCAGCGCCCGCGCTTCGAGTCGCTGATGGTGAAGCGCCAGCCCGTCGGGCTCCGCCTGGGCCGCGGGTTTGGCGAGCTGTTCTCGAGGCTCCGCCATGCGCTCTTCGATCGGCTGATCGATACCGAGCGCTCCTTCCGCGGCACCCTGCTCGGCCTCCGCCACGGCGTCGACGTCGTGCGGCTGCTTCGCGAAGTCGCCTTGCGCACCGGCGACACCCACTTGATGCGGTTCTGCGACGAGTGGCTCGACGAGCGCCACTGTCACCTCGAGCACGCCGAACAGACGCTGGCGTACTTCGCCGAGCAGCCCGCGCGCGCGCTCCAGTCGGGGCTGCGCATCGCGCTCACCGCCGGCCGAAACTGACGGGGTCGGCATGGCCTACCAGTCAAGGTGAATTACGCACGCGCGCTCACGCGCGGTACGTAGAAACCGCTCGCTCCCGTAGGCGTATAGCGCACATCAATAGAAGCCAATTATCTCATTTGCTTACGGACGACCGGGCGTGTGCTGCGATGTCACCGCCCGGCACGGAGTTCGCAACTCGGGCGAACCGATGTGGCCGACCAACTCCCGCGCGCTTCGAACCTCCGCGACTCCACCGATCGAGGACGAGTCCTCCACGATCGACTGGACGTTGGCGCTGGCGGGCGGCGAAGGGATGCGGCTGACCGAGTACGTGGAGCGACGCTTCGGCCGGCGGATCCCCAAGCAGTACTGCTGCTTGCTCGGCACCCGTTCGATGTTGCAGCACACGCTCGACCGGCTGAACAAGATCACCCCGGCGGCTCGGACGATGACGGTGATCGGCACGCACCACAGTGACTTCGCGCTGCCGCAGCTCGCGGGGCACAGCGACCACGTGTTCTGTCAGCCGTCGGCGCGCGACACCGGCCTCGCCCTCTACGTCGGGCTCGCGATGATCAAGCGGTGGACGCCCAACGCGATCGTCACGATCACCCCCACCGATCACTACGTCGCGCCGTCCGCGAAGTACGTCGACCAGGTCCGCGCCGCGCGCGGCGTCGCCGACCGGATGCGCGACAAGGTCGTCATCCTCGGCGTCCGGCCGACCGAGCCCGATCCCGAGCTCGGCTATCTCGCGCTCGGTGACCAGCTCACGGAGGTCCCCGAGGTCCGCGCCCTCGAGCGCTTTGTCGAGAAGCCGACCGTCGCGCACGCACAGGAGCTGCGCGAGCAGGGCGCCCTGTGGAACACGATGGTGACGTGTGGCTCGGTCGATGCGCTGTGGGAGACCGGCCGCGCGAGCGAGCCGCAGCTCCTCGACATCCTCGACTCGCTGGTCCCGCTGATCGGCACCCCCGACGAGGACGACGCGCTGCAGTACATCTACCGGGCCTATCTCCCGGTCAGCTTCTCGCGAGACATCCTGGAGCGCGCGCCCGAGCGGCTGTGCGCCATGGAGCTCGAAGGTGTGGAGTGGAGCGACTGGGGCAAGCCCGAGCGGATCGAGACCGTGCTGGCGCTCCGGCGCTCACGGTCCCTCGTTCCCACCCGCGCGCTGGCCCCGTGACCACCCCGCCCAAGCAGGCGGGTGACCCGTCCGCGGGCTCGAAACGTGGCGTGTGGCCGGGCCGGCCGTATCCGCTCGGCGCTCACTTCGACGGGTACGGTACCAACTTCGCCGTCTACAGCGGCGTCGCCGATCACGTCGAGCTGTGTCTGTTCGATGCCGACGAGGTCGAGTCGCGGGTGCGGCTCCAGCGCGGCACGGGCCAGGTCTGGCATGCGTACCTGCCGGAGATCGGCGCCGGCCAGCGCTACGGCTTTCGCGTGCACGGGCCGTGGGACCCGACGCAGGGCCTGCGCTGCAACCCGCACAAGCTGCTCGTCGATCCCTACGCGCGCTCGATCGCGAACGGCATGCAGTGGGGACCCGCCCTGAACGGGCACGCGGACGATCCGATGGGCGCGATGTCGACCGAGGACAGCGCGGCCACGACCTTCCGCTCGGTCGTCGTCCAGCCGCACTTCGACTGGGGCAACGATCGCCGCCTCGAGATCCCGTGGAACGAGACGGTGATCTACGAGTGCCACGTCAAGGGCATGACCGCGCTCCACCCCGACGTCCCGCCGCACCTGCGCGGCACGTACGCGGGGCTCGCGCACCCCGCGTCGATCAAGTACCTCAAGCGGCTCGGCATCACGGCGGTCGAGTTGCTGCCGATCCACTCGTTCCTCCACGATGGCTTTCTCCTCGAGAAGGGCCTGCGGAACTACTGGGGCTACCACACCGTCGGCTACTTCGCGCCGCACGCGGAGTACGCGAGCACGCGGAGCGCGAACGGCGCAGTCTCCGAGTTCAAGCACATGGTCCGGGTGCTCCACCAGCACGGCATCGAGGTGATCCTCGACGTCGTCTACAACCACACCGCCGAGGGCAACCACGAGGGACCGACGCTGTCGATGCGCGGCCTCGACAACCTGGCCTACTACCGGCTGGTCGCCGACAACCCCGGCTACTACATGGACTACACGGGCACGGGGAACACGCTGCAGATGCGCAACCCGCACGTGCTGCAGCTCGTGATGGACTCGCTGCGCTACTGGATCGAGGAGATGCACGTCGACGGCTTCCGCTTCGATCTCGCCTCGGCGCTCGCGCGCGGCCTCCACGAGGTCGATCGCCTCGGCGCCTTCTTCGACCTGATCCAGCAGGATCCCGTCGTGTCGCGCGTCAAGCTGATCGCCGAGCCGTGGGACGTCGGCGAGGGTGGCTACCAGGTCGGCAACTTCCCGCCGCTGTGGTCGGAGTGGAACGGCAAGTACCGCGACTGGATCCGCGACTACTGGCGCGGCGAGCCGGGCTCGCTGCCCGAGCTCGGTGCCCGCCTGACCGGCAGCTCCGATCTCTACCAGGAGGGCGGCCGGTTCCCGCACGCCAGCATCAACTTCGTGACCGCGCACGACGGCTTCACGCTGCGCGACCTCGTCTCGTACAACGAGAAGCACAACGACGCGAACGGCGAGGACAACCGCGACGGCGAGAGCCACAACCGGTCGTGGAACTGCGGCGTCGAGGGGCCCACCGATGATCCCGCGATCACCGCGCTCCGCCGCCGCCAGCACCGCAACTTCCTGACGACGATGTTCCTCTCGCAGGGCGTCCCCATGCTGGTCGCTGGCGACGAGCTCGGCCGCACCCAGGGCGGCAACAACAACGCGTACTGCCAGGACAACGAGGTCTCGTGGGTCGACTGGGGACGGCAGGACGTCGAGCTGCTCGAGTACACGCGCCGGCTCGCTGCGCTCCGCCGTGAGCATCCGATCTTCCGGCGCCGCGGCTGGTTCCAGGGCCGGCCGATCCGCAAGCGCAAGGATGGTCCCGCGCTGCCGGACATCGCGTGGCTGACGCCGACCGGCGACGAGATGACGGACGAGCACTGGGACTCGGAGATCTCGCGCTCGCTCCAGGTCTACCTCGATGGGAATGGCTTCACCGTGCCCGACGATCGCGGCGAGCCGATCGTCGACGACACCTTCCTGATGATCTTCCACGCCGCACCCGAGGACGCGCGGTTCACGTTGCCCGCGCTCAAGTGGGGCAAGGTGTGGACGCGCGTGCTCGACACCGAGCGCGGGTTCGCCGAGGGCAAGGCCGAGCGCCACGAGGCAGGGAGCGAGCTCGAGGTGGTCGCGCGATCGGTGTGGCTGCTGCGGCGCACGACATGAAGCCGCGCGCGACCTACCGCCTCCAGCTGCACGCGAAGTTCGGGTTCGCCGAGGCTGCGGCCGTCGTGCCGTACCTGGTCGAGCTCGGGATCAGCCACCTCTACCTGTCGCCGATCCTGCAGGCCGCGCCGGGCTCGACGCATGGCTATGACGTCGTCGATACCGAGCACGTCAACGAGGCGCTGGGCGGCGAGGCGGGGTTCCGCGACCTCGCCCGCACCGCGCAGGCCGCCGGCCTCGGGATCCTGCTCGACATCGTGCCGAACCACATGTCGATCGCGGGGACCGCGAACGGCTGGTGGCTCGACGTGCTCGAGAACGGGCCGGCCAGCTACTACGCGCACGTGTTCGACGTCGACTGGGGCACCGGTGGTGATGACCGCGTGCTGCTGCCGCTGCTCGGCGAGCGCTACGGCCGGGCATTGACCTCGGGCGTCCTCGGGATCGACTGGACCGAGCACGGCATCGCGATCCGCGCGCACGATCACCAGCTCCCCGCGTCGCCGCGCTCGCTGGGGCCGAACGTGCGCCGCGCCGGCGATCGCGCGGGTCACGCCGAGCTCCAGTTCATCGGCGACGCGCTGTCCGCGCTGCCGCACTCGCGCGAGACCGATCCGGTGCCGCGCCGCCGCCGCCACCGCGACAAGGCGGTGCTGATCGGCCGGCTCCTCGAGCTCTACCGCAGCATGCCGGCGTGCCAGCGCGCGATCACCGAGGAGGTCGCGGCGATCAACGGGGATCCCGTCGAGCTCGACGCGCTGCTCGAGCGCCAGAACTACCGGTTCGCGCACTGGACCGTCGCCGGCAGCCAGCTGTCGTACCGCCGGTTCTTCGACATCACCACGCTCGTCGGCATCCGCAACGAGGATCCCGAGGTCCTCGAGCTCAGCCACGCGCGCGTGTTCGGCTGGCTGCGCGACGGCGCGATCGACGGCGTCCGCGTCGATCACGTCGACGGCCTCCGCGAGCCCGGCGGCTACCTGCGCCGGCTCCGCGCCGAGGCGCCGGACGCGTGGATCCTCGTCGAGAAGATCCTCGCACCCGACGAGGTGGTGCCGGCGACCTGGCCGATCGAGGGCACGACCGGCTACGAGCACGCCGAGCTGATGACCGCGCTCGTGATCGATGCGCGCGCCGAGTCGTCGCTGACCGCGACGTTCACGGCGTACACCGGCGAGCCGTTCGACCCGGCCAGCGAGAGCCGGAAGGCGCGCGTCGAGGTGATGTCGGATGCGCTGCACAGCGAGCTTGCGCGGCTCACCGAGCTGGCCGCTCGCGCGTGTCACGCGAGCCCGGCCTGCCGCGACTACACGCGCGCCGAGATCGAGACGACGCTCGCCACGATCCTGGCGGGCTATCCGGCGTACCGCACGTACCTCGGCGAGGACAGCACGAGCGAGCAGCGGACGATCGATCGCGCGCGGATCACCACGGCGACGTCGGCGGCGCTCGCCGCGCGGCCGGATCTCGATCGCGATCTCGTCGGCTTCCTCGATGCCGCGCTCGCGTTCGAGATGCCGAGCGCGGAGGCGCTGGAGCTCGCCCGCACCGCCCAGCAGGTCACCGGCCCGATCGTCGCGAAGGGCGACGAGGACACGCTGCTGTACCGCCAGGTCCGGCTGCTCGCGCGCTGCGAGGTCGGCAGCCATCTCGGGACGCTCGCGCTGCCCGCCGAAGCGCTGCATCGCCGGCTCGCCACCAAGCCCGCGCGCACGCTGCTCGCGTCGTCGACGCACGACACCAAGCGCAGCGAGGACGTGCGCGCCCGGATCGCGGCGATCTCCGAGCGCGCCGAGGGGTGGCACGCCGCGGTGCTGCGCTGGGGCGAGCGCGCGGCGGCGGGGTGGGGCGACGTCGAGCGTGACCGCATCTTCGAGTACTCCGCGTGGCAGACGCTCGTCGGTGCGTGGCCGCTCCCCGTGGAGCGCGCGCACACGTGGGCGGAGAAGGCGTCGCGCGAGGCGCGGCTGCGGACCTCGTGGCGGCGGCCCGACGCGACGTACGAGACCGCCCGCGGCGCGTGGCTCGACCACGTGTACGCCGATCGCGAGCTGCTGGGCGAGGTCGAGCGCTTCGCGCACGAGCTCCAGCCGCTCGGTGATCGCAGCTCGCTCGCGCAGCTGCTGGTGAAGCTGACGGCGCCCGGCGTGCCCGACTTCTATCAGGGCACGGAGCTGCGCGACGACTCCCTCGTCGATCCAGACAATCGCCGCCCGGTCGATCTCGCAGCGCGCCAGGCGCGGCTCCGCGAGCTCGGCACCTCGCCACCGGCGGCAACCGATCTCGGCGCGGCCAAGCTGTGGACGATCCGCCGCGTGCTGGCGTTGCGGCGCGACGAGCCGACGCGGTTCGACGGCAGCTACGAACCCCTCGCTGCGACGGGGCGCCACGCAGAGCGCGTGTTCGCGTTCGCGCGCCGCGCCGGCTCCGAGTCAACGATCACCGTGGTGCCACGGCACGGGACCGAGTGGCGGGAGACCCAGCTCGACCTCGGCACCGGGCCATGGCGGGACGTCCTGACCGATCGGGTGGTGAGCGGCGGGGCCGTGCCGCTCGACGATCTCTGGCGCGTGCTGCCGATCGCGCTGCTCGTCCACGCCTGACCGCACCGACCGTGCGTCGCTGTCCACGCGCCCGGATCCCGCCGCGTGGCCGGCCGCGTGACGCACCGCAAGATGGTCCGCGCGTTGGCCCGACCGCTGCGCGGCGCCGCTCGCGTGCCGGCGCGCTCGAGAATCGGCGCGCCAAGCGAGCGAGATCATGGGGCGCTGGGGTGCCGCCGTCCGGAGAGGGTTGGCACCATTGGTGAAGTAATCCCCAGCATGCTGGACCCAATGACTGTGTCGGCCACGTCGGCCAGCGATCAAGATCTGCGGCCGCGCGCGCGGACCCTGTCCTGGATGGCATCCATGTCGGTCGCTGCGGGCGAGATGCGCGCCGCCGAGGGGTATCTCCTCGAGCTGCTCGCGTGGTGCGCGTTCGCAGATCGTGACGTCACCGACGACCTCACGACGGATCTGTAGCTATCGCGCGAGGTACGGAGCTCGCGTGGGCGCGTAAAGTGAACGCGCCACGTAACTCGTGCTTGACCCGCCCTGGCCACAAGGCGACGTTCCCGCCCGATGAGGGCTCGCCAGATCTCGCTGTTCGTACTGGGGTTACTGCTTCCGGCGGCGCTGGCGACCTGTGGTCCCGGCGCGCGCAACACCGACGGAGACTGCACCGGCGTCTGCACCTCGTTGGGGTACCAGCAATGCCAGGAGGACGGCACGTTCGACGCGCCGGTGCAGTGCGGGGTCGGCGAGGTCTGTGACCCGACCCGCGGGTGCGTGGTCTGTGTCCCCGACAGCCTCTACTGCTTCGGGCCGACCGGCAACGACGTCTATCGTTGCAACGACGAGGGGACGGGCGGCGAGCTCGTCGAGGCCTGCGGCGCGGACGAGGCGTGCTCGAACGGCGGCTGCAAGACGCCGTGTGAGGCCGCGCTCGATCACCCGTCGAACGTGGGCTGCGACTTCTGGGCGGCCGACCTCGACAACGAGGCGTCGAACCTCCCGTCGTCGAACGCGGCGGCCCAGCAGTTCGCGATCGTCGCAGCGAACAACAATGACTATCCCGTCACCGTCACGGTGACCAAGAACGCGGCGCGCGTCGGCCAGCCGATCAACGAGCAGGTCGTCACGACGGTGTCCATCCCGCCGCGAGTCGCCCAGCGGATCGACCTCCCGCAGCGCGAGGTCGACGGCGCGATGGGCCAGAACGCGGCGTACACGCGCAACGGCGGCTCCGGCACGTTCGTCTCGCCGCACGCCTACCACGTCGTGACGAGTGGCCCGGTCGTCGTCTACCAGTTCAACCCGATCGTCCAGCAGTTCTCGAACGACGCCTCCACGCTGATCCCGATCCAGGCGCTCGGCACCGACTACATCGCGGTCGGCTTCCAGACGGCGAACCCGTGCGGCATCGATGGCCTCACCGTCGAGGGCGTCCCGGATCACGGTGCGATCACGATCATCGCCACGCAGGAAGACACCCACGTGACGGTGACCACGAGCCACGCGATCATGCCGTCGGGAGGTGACTCCGGTCTGGCGATCCCGGCGACCCCGAAGGGCGGCGCGGTCAGCTTCACGCTCGGCCGCTACGCCGTCGCCAACCTCGAGACCGCGCAGTACGTCGGCAGCGCACCCGGCTGTGCGGCCGCGGTCAACGCCGGCCAGAACGGCGACTTCACGGGCACGTACATCAAGTCCGACAAGCCGGTCGTCGTGTTCACGGCGAGCGAGCGCGGCCTCGGCTTCGGCGGCGCCGACAACGTCGAGTACCCGCCGGACTGGGTCATGGGCGAGGACAAGATCTGCTGCACGGATCACCTCGAGGAGCAGCTGCTCCCCGTCACCGCGCTCGGCCGCGAGTTCGCGATCGCGCGCAGCCCGATCCGCTCGACCTACACCAGCTGGATCGAGCAGGACATCATCCGGGTGGTCGGCAGCGCCGACGGCACGGTCGTGACGACGAACCTGCCGGCGCCTTACGACACGTTCACGCTCGATGCTCGCCAGCAGAAGACCTTCATGGCGCGCACCGGCTTCACGATGTCGGCCGACAAGGCGATCCAGGTCGCGCAGTACCTGGTGCCGCAGCACTTCATCAAGCAGGGCTTCACCGGCGATCCGAGCCAGCTGATCATCCCGGCCGCCGAGCAGCACCGCAAGGACTACGTGTTCCTGGTGCCGACGACATTCCAGAAGAACTACGCCGTGTTCGCCAAGCCGGTGGCCGGCGCGAACATCAAGGTCGACGGCATGCTGCTCGACGGTGCCGAGCTCTCGTCATGCACGCGCGCGCCGATCGGGATGGTCGCCGGCGTCGACTACGAGCAGGTGACGTGCCTGCTCGCCGAGGGGCGCCACCAGGCGACCGGTGACCTGCCGTTCGGCCTCTCGGTGTACGGCTACTACTCGGTCGGGTCGTACGCGTTCGTCGGCGGCAGCGACGTCAAGCTGATCAATCCGATCCTGTAACGGCGAGCCGCTCGAGCATGTCGATGTCACCCCCTGCCGAGCACCGGCGCCTCGCATGCCGACGATAACGATCGTCGGCGCGACGCCCGTCACGGTGCAGTGCGCCGCCGGCGACACGCTGTTCGACGCCGGGGCGAAGGGCGCGGCCGGCATCGACACCGCCTGCGTCGGCAAGGGCACGTGCGGCCTGTGCCGCGTCAAGATCCTCGCGGGCGCCGAGCACCTCAACGCGTTCACCGACGAGGAACGCAAGCACCTCGGCAACGTCTACCACCTCACGAAGATCCGGCTGTCCTGCCGCACCCGCGTCAGCGGCGACGTCACGTTCGAGGTCGTGCGCAAGAAGCGCTGACCGTCACTCGCAGCGGCCCCACAGGGTCTCGAGCGCGTGCTGATCGCCCGCGGTCGGCGGGGTCACGAGGTTGCCGCGATTCATCAGCGAGATCCGGCCGTCGACGTGCGGCAGCCCGAACGCATGACCGAGCTCGTGCGCGATCACGATCCGGATCACGTCCGGATCGGTGATCCGCTCATTCACGAAGATGATGCCGGTCTCGTCGTCGTAGAGCCCGTGGAACGCCGGCGCGGCATCCTCGAAGCGGACCTCGATGGTAGCGCCGCCCACCACGGGCAGCCCGGCGCCACCGCCGCCGATCGCCGGCGCGCCCGCTGCGCGCCAGAGCCCGACGGCGTCCGCGATGCCGGCGGCCTGCGTGGGGGTTGCGGCGGTCGACGTGACGTCGAGCGCCACGCACGGGTCGTGCGTGACGTCGATCGTCGTGTCGCGATCACCGCAACCCAGGTGACAGAGGGCGAGGAGGACCAGGTACGGACGGCGCAAGACGCCGACCGTAGCAAGGGCGCACGGTCGACCTCAACGAAGATCCGCTCGGAGCTTCTCTGTCAGAACTCGTAGCCAAGGCTCGCGTTCGCACCCCAGCGATGGAGGGCGGCCTGCTGGTTCCCGCCGATGTCGGCCGCCAGCGAGGGCATGAGGTCCTCGTTGCTGGCCGCGCGGTACTCACCGCGGAGGTCGACGAGCAGGCCCGAGAACCGGAAGCCGAGCCCCGCACCCACCGGGATCTCGAGCACGTTGTCGAGATCCGAGATATCCGAGGTGTTGGTGTTCGTTCTCGTCAGGTCGTAGCGCCGCCAGGCCACACCCGCGAACACGAACGGCTGCACGGCCGCCGTGCGCAGGATGTTGAGGCGCGCGTTCGCCTGCAGGCCGTTGCCGACGAGCAGCGCGTTGTCATCGAGCCCGAGCGCCTCGATGGTCTGCACGGAGCCGATGTAGGCGACCTCGGCCGCGAGCGGGATCCGCGTGCCGATCGTGGCGCGCACGTTCCAGCCACCACCGTCGTTGGTGATGCTGCGCGCCGTCTCGTCCGTGAAGCCCGCGACGCCACCGCCGGCGGCGATCGCGAACCCGAGATCATCGAACAGCGCGCCGCGGCGCGGCCGCCCGTAGTTCGGGTCGCTGACCGCCGGATCGGTCACGCCGGTGTTGCCGGCCGACCATGTCGTCGCATTCGTCGGCGGTGGCACGTTGGGATCCGGCAGGTTCGCCGCATCCCGGCTTGGATCATGCGCGGCATTGCCGGGGATGTGGTCGTCGTTCGGATCCACGAAGTCGGGGTCCCCCGCAGGCGTCTGCGCGGGCGGCGAGCCCTGCGTTCCCTGACTCTGGGTGCCCTGGCTCTGCGAGGTATCCGAGCGATCCAGATCATCGTTCGGCGCCTGTTGCGCCGCGACAGTGCCGGGCAGCGCGAGCACGCCAACGGTGGCGAGCGCGGCGCACAGCCCTCCTTTGAAAACCATCATTGATAATCCTCCTGGAGGCCATCACAGCATCGGCTGTGCCGACGCGAGGGCCGCCCTCCAGCGCCGACGCGCCGCCCGCTCGTCGCTGACGGCGTCTCCTAGCGGCGCGTTGTCTCGCCAGCGCGCGAGCGGTCGCGAGTCACGAAGGAACTCGGAGCGCGCCGACGGTGGCGGCGGCGTCGGGCGCGCGCGTCAGGGCGGCTGCCGCCTCACTCGAGGCTGGTCGTGACGTCCGTCGTCTTGCGCTCGCGGATCTCGACGGTGATGGTCTTCTGCTTCTTCGCCACGGGATTGATCAGCCGGATCTGCTGGCGGCCGACGGGCAGCTGGAACGTCTGCAGCCCGGTCCCCGTCGCGTGGCGGCCGAGGTTCTTGCCGCCGAAGTGAACCTCCGCCCACAGTCCGACGACCGTGACCCGCAGGCTCCCGAACTTCTGCGAGGCCTTGAGTGTTTCGCGGAGCTCGGCAGTCTCGCCGGCCTGGAGATCGACGGGCCGCGACACCGGCAAAAACCCGGGCTTCGTGATCGCGACGACGGCACCGCGCGCCGGTGTCAGGCTCTCGAACGTGTTCGGGGTTTCGCCGAGGAGGCGGCCGCCGAGCTCGACCTGCGCGCCGGGCGGATCCGTGATCACGGTGAGGCGCGCCGGCGCCGTGGCGAGGGGCGGGCGCACGAGGAGCCGCTCGCCGGGCGGTACGCTCACGGTGAAGTCGTCGTACGGCAGGTGACCGGCGAGCTCGAGATGGAGGTGGAGCTTCTTGTTCGCGGGGACCTTCGCGTTGAACGGGCGCGCGTGCGAGATCGGGGCGATCGCCTGCCGCGAGTCCGGATCGTCGATCACCTCGAGGAAGCCCGAGGCGCCCTCCATCGGCGGATCGATCGTCAGCGTGCCGCGCTCGTCGGCGACCCCGCCATCGTCGGCGGACGCGACCACGATCTTCTCGGGCGTGGTCGTCCGCGTCATCGCCCAGATGCCGGCGCCCGCCGCGACGAGCACCGCGAGCACGATCACCATCCACATGCCGCGCCCGCCGGTCGCCGTGCCGACGCCGGTCACGGTCGACTGCGTGATCGTCGAGGGCGGCACCGGCAGCGGGGTCGCCGGGATCGCGAGCTCCTTCGGGACCTGGCCGGTCGGCGGCCCTCCGACCTCGGTGTGCCGGTCGCGGTCCATCGACTGCTCGAACAGCTGGTGCGCGGCGGTATCGCCCGGCATCAGCTGGACCTGCTCGGAGTTGCGACGCGCGCGCGGCGCGGCGACCCGCGTGTTGTCGACCTCCTCGAGCCGCGACACGCCGTCCATGTCGAGCTTGCGGAACAGCCCGGTCGAGACCTCGCCGCGCTCGGCGGTCTCGGTCGACGGCGGCTTGCCATCGGTGACCGCGGTCTGGCGCCCCACCGACTGCTCGGCGAGCTGCTTGCGGATCACGTCATCGAGCGCGCCGCGCCCGGAGATCCGCTTCGCGGGGATCACCGTCGCGAGGGCGTCGGCGACGTCGAGCGCGGTCGCCATGATCGACGACTCGTACGACAGCTCGATCAACGAGCGCAGCACGGTGGCGGGGCGCGTCGGCCGGTCGATCGGCTTGCGGGCGAGCGCACCCGCGAGCACGTCGTCGAGGCGCGAGGGCAAGCCGGGCCGCATCGCACTCATCCGCGGGATCGGCATCTCGGCGATGTTCTTGATGATGTCCTCGGCCTCCTCGCCGGGGAACAGCTTCTCGTTGGTGAACAGCTCGTAGATCACCGACGCGGCGCTGAACAGATCGCTGCGGGTATCGAGGGTGTCGCCCCGCGTCTGCTCGGGCGACATGTAGCGCCACTTGCCCATCACGCGCCGCGGCCCGGGCCCGCCGCCGCGGTGCGGCTGGGCCGCGACCGCGATCCCGAAGTCGGCGATCTTCACCTCGCCCGCGCGCGACACCAGGATGTTCGATGGCGACACGTCGCGGTGCACGACGTTGTGGCCGTGCGCGAAGTCGAGCGCGCGGATGATCTCGATCGCGATGTGGAAGGCGGCGGGCAGCGGGACGAGGCGCTTCTCGTCCTTGAACTTGCGGAGCATCGCCGCGAGGTCGAGCCCGTCGACGTACTCCATCGCGATGAACAGCGAGTCGCCGATGCGCCCGAAGTCCATGACCTGCACGACGTTCGCGTGTGACAGCCGCACCGCGACCTTCGCCTCGGCGATGAAGCGCGCCTCGAACTCGGGATCGCGTGCGAGCTCGGGCAAGATCCGCTTGATGGCGAGCGTCTTCTCGAAGCCGTGCGCGCCGTACGCCTTCGCCAGGAACACCTCCGCCATGCCGCCGACCGCGATGCGGTCCAGCACGTCGTATCGTTCGAGGGATTTCTGGAGAGGTTCAGCCATTGCGGACGTGCCTTCCGCCACAGACGCGGCGGTGCACCGTGACGGCCGTGGGATGGCCGTGCAAGGTGGCCTATAGTAAGCAAATGTTGCCCGGCGTGGCGGCCTGTGTGGCCGTGGTCTGCACCCTCGTCGGCCTCGGCGGCCTCGGCGGCGGGGTCTCGAGCGCGCGGGCCGAGCGGCGCCCGGTCGTGGTCATCGATCTCTCGGGGGACGCGACGACCGAGCAGCTCGCTCGCCAGCTCGGCCAGGAGCTCGCGAACCACCCGGACCTGCAGCCGGTCTCGGACCCCGCCATCCCCGGCGAGCTGCTCGGCGCGTTCGAGGACGCCGATCGCGATCTGCTGACGCGGGCGCAGACCGAGCAGGGCCGCGCCGAGGAGCAGCTCACGAGGTTCGAGTTCGGCCGCGCCGAGGAGATCGCCTCCGCGGGCCAGCGCGCGCTCGAGCTGGTCGCGCCGATGCCGTCGACGCTGGCCCTCTATGCGCAGCTGGCGTTCGTGCGTGGCCAGGCCCAGCTCGGCCTCCGCAAGCCGGCCGACGCGACGCTGTCGTTCGCGCTCGCCCATCGCCTCGATCCGGCGTTCGCGCCGGATCCGGCGCGCTACCTGCCCGACGTGGTGCAGGCGTTCCAGGCGGCGCGGACGGCCACCCCCGGCACGTCGCGGCTCGCCGTCGCGGGCACGGGCCGGCTGTGGGTCGACGGCACCGACGCCGGGACCGCGCCGCTCGAGCTCGAGGTCAGCGCGGGACCCCACGTCGTGTGGCTCACCGGCGCGGACCGCGAGACCCGCGGCCTCGCCGTGCGGATCGACGCCGGAAAGCCGGCGAGCGTGACGATCTCCGACGCGCCGGCGAGCGAGCGGCTCCGGGTCCGGCGCGCCCGCGCCGCGCTGCGCTACGC
>JALZOI010000820.1 GCA_030857245.1 Myxococcota bacterium | reverse complement strand
CGTCCGCAGCCAGCGCGCGACCACGAGCGCGGCGAGCGCGCCTCCGAGCGCGACCGCCAGCAGCACGAGGGACTCGCGACTCACCCGCGGATCATGCCGGGTCCGTCTGACGTCGTCGACGACGGCGCCCCCGCAGCGCGAGCGCGAGCAGCCCGAGCGCCGCGAAGCCGGCGGGCTCGCCGGGTGCCGCGCACCCGCAGCCGCTGTCGAGCTCGGCCGCGGCGTCCTCGAGCGAGCGGATGCGGACGGCGTCGACGACGAGCTTCTGGTCCCCGGTGCCGGTGTTGTCACCGAGCAGCACGGACTCGTCACCGGCGCCGGCGAACGCGAAGTCGCCGAGGGTCACGAACCCGTCGCTGGCGGCTTGGTCGACGACGATCGTGTCGGTCGTACCGGCGTGCGTGATCTGGTAGCGCGCGGTGGTGGCCGCGCCGCCGCCGACGTACGCGTCGACGCGATAGGTGCCGGCGCGAGGGGCCTTGACGATCCACATCGCGAAGCTCGAGGCGGTCGCCGCCGCCGTGGACTTCGTCCACTCGCGATCACCGCCGTGGCCGGCCGCCTCGCGCCGCCAGAAGCGGGGCTCGCCGCCGGCGACATGACACTCGGTGCGCTGGTCGATGATGCCGCCCTCCGGGATCGCGGCGCAGCGATCGGCGGTGCGCCAGAACTCCGCGCCGAGCTCCTGCGCCGCCGCGATCGCGTTGTCGCGGTAGCGGCGCGCGCGCGTGGTGCACGTCGTGCTCGTGGTGCAGCAACCGTTGTAGCGGCACGCGATCAGGCGCGCCCACTCCTCGGTGAGCGGGTCGCCGGCGACGAGCGGCACGGCATTCATCCACGCCGCGGCCGCACGCCAGTCGTCCACGCCCGCGACGTCGAGCATCACCTTGTCGATCACGAACGCGACCGCCTGGGCGGTGTTGCCCTCGACGGTGAGGATCGGCGCACCGTACGTCGCGACGGTGTCGGCGTGGGTGCCGGCGTCGAACTGGAACATGCCGAGTCCGCCCTGCAGCGCCGAGCACGGGCCATCGGCGCCGCCCGCGATCACCGACGCGCCGCCGCACGACGACGACGCCGGTCCCGCGCAGCCGAAGCCGGCCTCGGAGAAGCAGTGCGCGAGCCCGGTCTCGCTCTCGGCGATGCCCGCGAGCAGCGCGGCGTTGGTGACGCCCATCTCGGCCGCCGCGTCGCGGATCAGGCCGAGCCGCTCGCGTCGGACCTCGGCCGAGAGGCCCTGCCGGACGACGGTGGTCGAGGAGTCACACGCCGCGGTCGCGACGACGAGCCCGCTGACGAGCCACGGCAACAGGCTGACGAGGGGACCGGCACGCTGCACGCGTGCGACTCTAGCGCGCGCCCGTGCGCCCCGCGCCGGGATCTGATGGGACGCCGTATCGCCGTTCCGGAACCAACGAACCGGCCGGCGCCGAGGGGGAGGCTCGTCCCCCCGGCGTCGACCGGACCGCACGGCCTGCGCGACGTAGTGCGGCGCCGCGTGCCGTCAGTCGTTGGGTTGGACCGGGAGGTCGCGGGAAGCGTTGCCCACGGTGTTCGCTCGGTGAGCGACTCAGCGGCCTCGCCGGCGCAGCTGGACGGTCTCCGCCTTCGGCTCGGGCAACGTGCCGAGCCGCGCGCGGACGACCTTCTTGCCGGCGTTGCGGGTGGCGACCTCGAGCTCGACGGTGGTGCCCGGCTTGAGCATCGCGATCGTGTTGCGGAGGACGTCGCTCGAGCGGATCGCGCTGCCGTCGAGACCGGTGATCACATCACCCTCGACGAGGCCCGCATTCGCGGCCGGGCTGTCGGGCTGCACATCGGCGACCATCGCCCCGCGCGAGGCGCCGAGCTTCTGGCTCTTCGCGATCGCCGAGGTGACCGTCGCGATGTTGACGCCGAGGTAACCGCGCACGACCTTCCCGTCCTTGACGAGCTGATCCATGATCGGCCGCGCCATGTTCGACGGGATCGCGAAGCCGATGCCGGCGTAGCCACCGCTCTTCGACGCGATGGCGGTGTTGATGCCGATCAGCTCGCCGCGCAGGTTGACGAGCGCGCCACCCGAGTTGCCGGGATTGATCGCGGCGTCGGTCTGGATGAAGTCCTCGTAGTCCTCGATGCCCATCCCGCTGCGGCCCTTCGCCGAGACGATGCCCATCGTCACCGACTTGCCGACGCCGAACGGGTCACCGACAGCCAGCACGACCTCGCCGAGCCGCAGGGCGTTCGAGTCACCGAACGCGAGCGGCTTGAGCACCGGCAGCTTGCCCTGGAGCTGGAGCACCGCGAGATCGGCGCGCGCATCCACGCCGATCACCTTGGCCTCGTGCTCGGTACCGTCCTGCAGCGAGACCAGGATGCCGTCGGCACCCTTGATGACGTGCGCGTTCGTGAGCACCCGGCCGCCCGCCGTCACGATGACGCCGGAGCCCTTGCTCATCTGCTTCCGACCGCTCGGCTCCATCCCGTAGAACGGGGAAGAGGGATCGTTGAAGAACGGATCGAAGTCGGCAGGCCCGGTGGAGGTGCCCCGCGAGGTCGAGATGTTGACGACGCTGTCGACGACGCGCTCCGCGACGTCGGGGATCGACGCGTCGGTGATCGCCGACGGCGCGGCGTGGGCGGGCTCGACAGGCGAGCGCAGCGCGGCGCCGGTTCCGACCAGTCCGACGACTGCCACCGCGGCGAGCAGGTTGCGATGAGCTTGCATGGTTCTCCTGAGTGACAGCGCGCAGCTTTGGAGGCTCGGGCGCAGCCTGGGGTTGCGGTTCTCGAACGACCCTGGTTACGAACCATGGACCGGTCAACCGGTTGCCCGTATTCCGGCGGGCTAACCGCCTGTTCAGGCAGGCGAACGTGCGGAGAAGAGCAGAGCAGGGTCGCCAAGGGCGCCAAGCGCGCCATGGCGCCAAGGATCAAAAAAAGGAGTGGGCGGGCTGGTGCGAGCGCCGGATCACGAGGCGGTCGGAGAATGTCGGACGCCTCGACGCGCTTGGACTTCCTTGGCGCGCCTGGCGGCCTCGGCGCGCTTGGCGAACCCGCGGGCGACGCGTGATCAGTGCGCGTGGCCGTCGTGCGCGGGTGCAGCCGGTGCAGGCGGCGGGGATGCCGGAGGGGTCTTCGCCGCGCCGGCGGCGTGCTTGGCGGGCGTGGTGCCCGGC
>JALZOI010000215.1 GCA_030857245.1 Myxococcota bacterium | reverse complement strand
GCTCCGACCTCTCGGGCGCGGTGGTCGCGCTGTCGGCCCCGCTGCCCTCCGGCGCCTTCCTCGCGGGCCCGGGCCTCGGCGGCGCGATCGAGCTGGCCGACCAGCTCGCCGGCATGCAGGTCGGCGCCCGCCGCACGGCGACGTCCCTCGAGCTGGCGTACTTCCCGAGGGCCGCGATCGAGACCGCCGTGCTCGCCATCGAGCGCAAGCCCGATGCCGGGGGCCATCGCGTGTTCGCGCTCTCGATCCGGTTCGGCACGCTCACCATCGCCAGCGAGCTCGTGCTCGATGCCGCCGGGCTGCCCGTGCGCCAGGCCTTCGGGGCGCCGCTCGACGTCACGTTCGAGCGCGTCCGCTAGCGACGCTGGCTAGTAGCCGTGCTTGCGGAGCGAGACGTTCGCGACGAGCCCCATGCACACGAAGAAGATCACGAGCGAGCTGCCGCCGTACGAGATGAAGGGCAGCGTGACGCCGACGACGGGCGCGAGCCCGAGCACCATCGCGATGTTCACCGTGACGTGCCAGAACGTCATCGCCGCGACGCCGACGCAGATGATCGCGCCGACGCGATCGCGCGCGGACAGCGCGACGTTGAGGATCCACACGACGAGGAACCCGAACACCGCGAGCAGGAACATCGAGCCCACGAAGCCCCACTCCTCGGCCCACACCGAGTACGGGAAGTCGGTCCAGTGCTCGGGGAGGAAGTCGAACTGGTTCTGCGTGCCCTCGCCGAACCCCTTGCCGAAGATCTTGCCGCTCCCGGCCGCGAAGATCGACTGCCGGGTGTGCCAGCCATTGCCCGTCGGATCCGCGCCTGGATCGATGAACGCGAGGACCCGGTTCTTCTGGTAGGCGTGCATCGTCTCCCACAGGATCGGGATGGCGAGCAGGCCGGCGAGCGTGACGTGCACCATCGGCCACACCGAAGGCAGCGCGAGGAAGCCGACGGTGAGGCAGATCAGCGCGAGCAGCGTGGAGGTGCCGAGGTCGGGCTGGGTGGCGATCAGCCCGATCGGGACGGCCAGGACCGCGAGCCGCATCGCGAGCGCGCGCGGCGTGTAGCGCGACGGCTCGCCGTCCTGGAACATCCGTGCGAGCGCGATGATCACCATCACCTTCGCGAGCTCCGACGGCTGGATGCCCATGCCGAACACGTTCAGCCAGCGGTAGCTGCCCTTGCCATGCGCGCCCTCGCCGAGCAGCCGCACCACGATCAGCAGGCCGATCGCGACCGCGAGCCCGACCCACGCGAGCCGGACCAGCGCGCGGTAGTCGATCACGGTCGCGATCACGAACCCGATCGCGCCGACGATCACCCACTGGACCTGGGTGTCGAACTTGGCGTGATGGCGCGTGCCCCGGGTCGCCGAGTAGAGGTTGAGCAGGCCGATGCCGCAGAGCACGACCACCGTCACGATCAACGGCCAGTCGACCGCGGCGCGGAACCGACGCCACCGGCTGACGCCGACGGTGGCGCGCGGCAGTGCGAGGCCGGTGCCTCTCATCGCGGAGCTCCGGCCGGTGGTGGAGCGGCGACCGCGGCGCCCGGCTTCGCGCCGGCGGGTGGAGCCCCGGCGGGTGCCGTCGCTGGCGCACCCGGGCGCGGCGAGATCTTCGTGTAGTAGGCCTCGATGATCCGCTTCGCGATCGGCCACGCGAGCTTGCCGCCCGAGCCGCCGTGCTCGACGAACACCACGATCGCGATCTCGGGATCGTCGGCCGGCGCCCAGCCGGCGAACCAGGCGTGCGAGCGCCCCGGGTCCCAGTTCTCGATGTTCCGCTCGTCCTCTTCCTTCTTGCGCGCCTTGGTCCGGATCTCGGCGGTGCCCGTCTTGCCCATCACCGGCACCATCGACACGTAGCCGTGATCGAACGCGGTGCCGCCGGCCTCGTTCGTCACCTTCCACATCCCGCGCTTCCAGACCTCGAGCGCATCCGCCGGGACCTTGAGCTGGTGTGCGACCTTGGGCTCGTACGTGACGATCGGCCGACCCGCGCTCGAATCGACGCGCTCGACGACCTGCGGCACGTAGAGCGTCCCGCCGTTGGCCATCGCCGCGTATGCCATCGCGGTCTGCAGCACGGTGACCTCGACGTCACCCTGCCCGGTCGCCGCGTTCGTCGCATAGCCGACCTTGTAGCTGGAGCGCTGCTCGTACCAGGCCTTCGTCGGGATCCGTCCCCCCGCGTCGCCGTTGAGGCCGAGGTTCGTCGGGGTGCCGAAGCCGAACTCGCGCGCGACGTCCGCGATCCGATCGAGGCCGACCCGCTCCGCGAGGTTCCAGAAGAAGATGTTGCACGACTTCTTGATCGCGCCGATCAAGTCGAGCTTGCCGTGCGAGCCGTTGCACTTGAACGTGGTGCCCGACAGCTTGTAGGACCCGTGGCAGACGATCGACTCGTCCTCCGCGGTCTGGTTGTCCTCGAGCGCGGCGAGCGTGGCCGCGAACTTGAAGATCGAGCCCGGCGGGTAGCTGGCGCGCAGCGCCTTGTCGATGAACGGCTTGCGCGGATCGGAGAGCAGCAGCGTCTCCTCGGCGCGCGTCAGGTGACCCGTCATGATGTTGGGGTCGAACGACGGCTTGCTGACGATCGCGCGGACCTTGCCGGTCTTCGGCTCGACGATCACGACGGCCGCGGCCGGCACGTGCGCCACCGCCTTCTCGGCGATCCGCTGGAGCTCGGCGTCGACGGTCAACACGAGGTTGGCGCCGGGGACCGCGCCGGTCACGCGCTCGCCCTGGATCAGGGTGTCGGCGGTCTTCTCGTCGAGTCGCTGGCCGCGCGCGTTGACCGCGAACCGTTCGATGCCCTGCTTGCCGCGCAAGTAGTTCTCCCACGCGGACTCCAGCCCGTAGCGCCCGACGAGCTCGCTCGTGTCGTAGCCCTGGTTCGCGAGCCGGTCGGCCTCGGCCGACGTCATCTGGGACATGTAGCCGATCAGGTGCGCCGCGAGATCGCCCTGGGGGTAGTAGCGATACGGCTCGTGCTGGACCTCGACGCCGGGCAGCCGCGCGAGGGCCTGCGAGATCAGCGCCGCGCGATCACGCCCCTGATCCTCGAGGATCAGCATCGGCTTGCGCGGATCGCGCCGCGTGCCGAGCGCGAGGCGCTCGTCGACCTTCGTCACGTCGTCGTCGGACAGGCCGAGCAGCCGGATCAGCTCGGCGCGGGTCTCGGCCGAGAGCTGCTTCGGCGTCGCGTAGATGTTGAAGGCGGGGCGGTTGTCGGCGAGCGCGATGCCGTTGCGGTCGAGGATCTTGCCGCGCACGCTGCGCAGGTAGCGCTCCTTGACGACGTTCGACACCGTGCGCTCGTAGTAGCCCTCGCCGCGCATCACCTGGAGCTGCCAGAGCCGACCGCCGAGCACGAAGAACGCGGCGATCCCGATGAGGGCGACCCACTTGAGCCGGCGATGGAGCTCGGGCAGCGCCGGCCCGTTGCCCGAGCCCCCCGACGACGTGCGGAGCAGCATCAGGGCGCCAGCCCCTCGAGCGCCGCGTCACGCTCGCGGTGGGTGCGGGCGAACGCGGCATCGACGCGGCGGAACACGCGCCACACGAGCGAGCCGATCAGCGCGGTGGCGAGCGTGACGAGCGCGATGTAGCGCAGCTCGAGCAGGAACGACATCGACGTCACCCCGTAGAGACCACGCACGAGGAGGGCCAGCACGCCGGCGACCAGCGCGACGAACGCCGAGAACCCCATCGTCATGGCGGCGCCGCGCACGAGGATGCGCTGCTGGACGGTGCGCGCGACGAGGCAGGTCAGCCCGAGCACCAGCGCACCGAGCCCGGGCGGCGCGCCCGAGATCAGATCGACGAGGTAGCCGAGCACGACCGAGCCCGCGACGGCGCCCGCGGCGTTGCGCCGCGCCGTCAGCCCGAGGTACGCGGCGGTCAGCGCGCCGAGATCGGGCACCGCATCGCGCACGAACGAGCCGGGGAGCAGCCGCCAGATCGACGCGACGACCACGCACATCAGGTACGCGATCAGCACGAGCGTCGCGCTCCTCACAGCGCCCTCGTCCCGAACGCGGGCTCGCTCTTGCGGCGCTGCTTCGCGTCGGGATCCGGCGGCGGCGGCGGCGCGAGCAGCACCATGACGGCGCGGACGCGGGAGACGTCGATCGCCGGGGCGACCTCGACGCGCTGGAACATGCCGTCGTCGCCATCGATCTTCGAGATCGTGCCGACGACGAGGCCCGGCGGGAACACCGAGCCGACCCCCGAGGTCACGACCTCGTCGCCGACCTGCGCGCGGAGCTCCGGCTTGCTCGCGAGCTCGAGCGTCGTGATCTTGCAAGCGTACGAGTCGGGGCGGCCGAGCCCGATCAACACGCCGCGCGCACCGGTGCGCTTGATCGAGATGTCGATCTGCGAGCGCGGATCGCTGACGAGCGTGACATCGGCGTAGACGCCGTAGACCCGGTCGATCTTGCCGACCGGCCCGGTCCCGGAGATCACCGGCATCTCGGGCTGGACCTCGCCTTCGCCGCGATCGATGCGCAGCCGGAGCACGCGGAACTGCGGCGACAGCGGGGCGGCGATGACGCGCGCCCCGATCGTGTCGGCCTGCGTCTGCTTCTTGACGACGGCGAGCTCCTCGAGCGCCGCGATGTCGGAGGCCCGGCGCGACGCGGCGGCGAGGTCCTTGCGGAGCCGATCATTGTCCGCGCGGAGCTCGCGGTTCTCGGACTCGACGTCGATCAGCGCGACGTACCGCGACCACACCCCGCCGATGCCCTCGACGACCCAGCTGACGCCGGCCTCGAGCGGCGCGGTGATCCGCAGCAGCGCGAGGTCGAGGCCCGAGGGCTCGCCACGGTGCATGCTCGAGCGCAGCACGAGCACGGGGATCAGGATCAGGATGCCCGTGAGCGCCCAGTCCACGAGCTTGCGGCGCAACGTCACCGGCTACCAGCTCCCTAGCGCAGCGCGATCTCGCGCAGCAGCGACAGCTCGTCGAGCACCTTGCCGGTCCCGAGCACGACCGCGAGCTGCGGGTTCTCGCACACCATCACGGGCAGGCCGGTCTCCTCGCGGAGCAGCACGTCGAGGTTCTTGAGCTGGGCACCGCCGCCGGAGAGCACGATGCCCTTGTCGACGATGTCGGCCGACAGCTCGGGCGGGGTCCGCTCGAGCACCGAGCGCACCGCGTCGACGATCGCGTTGACCGGCTCCTGCAGCGCCTCGCGGATCTCGTCCGAGTTGACCATCAGCGTCTTCGGGACGCCTGCGACGAGGTCGCGACCCTTGACCTCGACGGTGAGCGGCTCCTCGAGGGGGTACGCCGAGCCGATCTCCTTCTTGATGATCTCGGCGGTGCGCTCGCCGATCAGCAAGTTGTACTTCCGCTTGATGTACTGGACGATCGCCTCGTCCATCTTGTCGCCGGCCACGCGGATCGACTTGCTGAGCACGACGCCCGCGAGCGCGATCACGGCGACCTCGGTGGTGCCGCCGCCGATGTCGACGATCATGTTGCCGGTCGGCTCGGTGATCGGCAGGCCGCCACCGATCGCCGCCGCCATCGGCTCCTCGATCAAGTAGACCTCGCGGGCCGCGGCAGCGAGCGCCGAGTCACGCACGGCGCGCTTCTCGACCTCGGTGATCCCCGACGGCACGCTGACGATCACGCGCGGCCGCACGAGCGTGCGGCGCTGGTGCGCCTTCTGGATGAAGTACCGCAGCATCGCCTCGGTGACCTCGAAGTCGGCGATCACGCCGTCCTTCATCGGCCGGATGGCGACGATGTTGCCTGGCGTGCGGCCGAGCATCTCCTTGGCTTCCTTGCCGACCGCGAGGACCTTCTTGGGCCCGCCATGCGAGGACGCTTGCACGGCAACCACGCTTGGCTCGTTTGCGACGATCCCGCGCCCCTTCACGAACGTCAGCGTCGTGGCCGTCCCGAGATCGATGGCCAGGTCGTTGGAAAACATTCCGTAGACCCAATCGAAGAGCATGTTGCTTGTCCTGAGAATCGCGCCGCGCAGCCGGCGCGTGATGGTGAGAAGGCAGGCTCCCGAGCTCCGTCACCTACTGGAGTCCGTTGAGCGAAGCCGGGTTATCACGCGACGTTTCACTCACGCAAGACAATCTTGGGTGGCGTCGAACCTGACTCAGCGACGGGGCTCGGCGCGGTCGGGACGCATGCTCGCGCGGGTTCGACAACCTGCTTGTCGGCCGGTCATAAGTGGTGCGGCGCTTGTACCCCCATCACGTGGTGGCTAGGATGCGCCGCCCCTGCCACAACAGCAGGGGAACCAAACCCATGCTTGAAACCATGCGCCAGAGAGGCGCGTCCATCTTCATCTATCTGATCTTCGGCATCCTGATCATGGTCTTCGTGGTCAACTTCGGGCCGCAAGGCGGACAGGGAGGCTGCGGCGGCTCGAGTAACAGCGTGATCGAGGTCGACGATTCCGACGTCAACCTCACGGCCTATCGCGTCGCGTACTCCAACGCGTACAACCCGGGCCGCAGCCGCGAGCGCGTGTACTTCGCACTCGAGACGCTGGTCCGCCGCGAGCTGCTCGCCGACGCCGCCGCCGAGCGCGGCCTGCGCGTCACCGGCGACATGGTGGACGAGGAGATCAAGAAGGGCTTCTTCTTCATCGGCGGCCTCCGCGTCCCGCTCCGCGAGAACATCTTCGACGTCCACGATGACGGCACGCAGACGTGGAACGTCCTCAAGTTCAAGCGCTGGGTCGCCAACCTCGACGTCAAGTCGACGAGCAGCTACCGCGACGAGCAGATCCGCTCGATGCAGGCGGCGCTCATGCACGAGCTGCTCGCGAGCTCGGCGCGGGTGTCGCGCGAGGAGGCTCGCAACGAGTTCCTCTTCACGAAGAACACCGTCACCTACGACACCGTCACGTTCGCGCCCGCCGCGTACCGCGACGCGATGCGGCTGACGGACGCCGACGTCGCGCGTTTCATGACGACGCACGAAGCCGAGATCAAGGCGAAGTACGCCGAGGAGGAGCGCACCTACAAGGGCGTCAAGCCGCAGCTCAAGCTGCGACAGATCCTGATCGCGACCGCGGCGCCGACGCCGCCCGCGGATGCGCCGGCGGATGCACCGGCCGGGGACGCCCCCGGTGCTAGCTCGGGATCGGGCGCGGCGGGATCGGCGGCTCCGGCCGTCACGCCCAAGGCCGAGGCCCCCGCGCCCAACGTCGCCGCGGACGCAGCCCGGACGAAGCTCGAGGTCGCGCGCGCCGCGATCCTCGCCGGCAAGCTGAAGTTCGCCGACGCCGCGAAGCAGCTGGCGACGACCGCGGCGGAGCAGACCAGCGGTGGTGACGTCGGCTGGCGCAGCGTCGAGAACGCGCAGCTCGGCGACAAGGCGGTCAACGACGCAGTCAAGGCCCTCAAGCCCGGCGAGATGACGCCGGTGATCACCACCAGCAACGGCGCGTACCTCGTGATGGCCGAGGATCAGCGCGAAGGCGACCTGACCTACGACCAGGTCAAGACCGAGATCGCGCGCGAGCTCGCGCTCGACGTGTGGAGCAAGGAAGCCGCCAAGCGGGCCGCGATCGCCGCGTTCGACCAGGCGCGCGCCGGCACCGGCAAGAACCTCGACCAGCTGTTCGAGCGCCAGGCCGAGCCGATGTCACCGAACCTCGACTTCCTCAACGACCCGAACATGTCCGAGGAGCAGAAGAAGCTGCTCATCGAGCAGCTGCGCCAGCAGATGCAGGGTCGCCAGGGCTCGGTCGTGTTCGAGTCGAAGGATCGCCCGGCATCGTGGAAGGCGCAGGCCGACGGCGGCGGTGGCTCCGGTACGACGACCCCGACGACCCCGACGACCCCGACGACCCCGACGACCCCGACGACCCCGACGGCAACCGCGGCCACCACGCCGGCGGCGGGCAGCGCGCCGGTCGCGGCCATCGAGCCGTCGAAGGACGTGCTGCCGGCCTTCGGCGACGTCGCCAAGCCGCCCGTCGTCAAGCGGGGCCCCTCGGCCCGCCAGTCGCCGCTGCCCGGCCTCAGCAAGGAGCTGACCTCGGTCGTGTTCGACGAGCTGTCAGCCGGCATGCTCGGCAAGCAGGTCCACGAGGTCGACGGCGCGTACGTCGTCCTCCAGGTCACCGACAAGGGTCAGGCCACGGCCGACGACTTTGACAAGGAAGCCGACCGCTACATCTCGCGGCTGCAGACCGTCCGCAGCTACACGCTCGTCGAGGATTGGCTGGACGCGCGCTGCAAGGCGCTCGCGGCCGACAAGAAGATCGTGCCGTCCGCGGAGCTCGTGGCCGAATCCGACGACAAGGGCAAGCCCGTTCCGCAGATCTACACGCCGTGCATGTACGCCAACCAGTGGCTGCCGGTGATGATCCAGCACCTGCGGTGATCGTCTTCCCCCCGCGCCTCAAGCGCGGGCTTCAGCAATTGGATACTCTCGGCATCGTGCTCGAGGGACAGAGCTCCAGCTCACGGCGCCTCCCGTTCTCGTTCCAGGCGAGCGGTGGCGTGGGCAAGCTCGCGCTCGCGGAGCTGCTCGTCGGACCGTTCATCGTCGAGCGGCTCGAGCTCGAGGTCAGCGAGCTCGGGACCGACACCGGGCAGACCGGCCCGACGGCGGCCGAGCGCTTCCAGCGCCGCCGCACCCGGCTGCGGGTCCTCGCGCTGCGGATGACGACCGCCGCCCTCGAGGACCGCGTCGAGCAGATCCGACGACCGCTCGCGAGCGTCGGGCTCACGCAGCTCTCGGCGCGGGCGCACGACGGCTTCATCTCGGTGCGGGCGCGCGCCGCCGACGGGCTGGCCGCCGCGGACCTCAGCTTCCGGATCCAGCTCGTCAACGCGGGCGCCCAGCTCCGGGCCCTCGCGACGACGGTGCGGGTCCACGGGCACCTACCCACCCCCGGACCGATCGTCGCGGACCGCATCCTGACGGCGCTGCTCGGCGCGACCGACGCGGCCGGCGTCGTCGAGCGCCCGCGGACGCGCGGGCTGTGCGACGTCGAGATCGATCTCGTCGGCGCGCTGCTCTGGCACCTCATGCCGCCGAGCGGCTGGCGGCTGCCCGCGGTCGCCGACATCGAGCTGACGAGCATCCGGCTCGGGCGCGCCGGCATCGAGATCGCGTACGGCCCCGCGGGCTCGCGCAATGGCGAGCTCGGGATCCGGCCGATCACGCAGGCGCTCGCGGCGGCGCAGGACCTGATGCACTCGGTCGATCAGCAACTCCGCGACGGCCACCTCGAGGACGCGATGCGCGGCTATCGCGCGCTGCTCGCCTCCAACGGCCCCGACCAGCCGCTGCTGCTCGAGCGCATCCTCGCGCTCGCGTCGGCGCGGCCGGCGTGGTTCTTCGACGGGCTCGAGCTGTCGCGGCAGGCCCTCGGCCGCTGGCCGCAGTTCCCCGCCGCGCACGCCGCGCTCGCGTCGATCACGCTCGCGCAGGGCGATGCCCGCGAGGCCGCCACCCACCTGACCCAGGTCGCGCAGCTCGCGAGCGCCGACGCTGACGACGATCAGGCTGCGCTCGCGGCGCTCGCCGGCGCGCGCCTGCTCCGCGTCCTCGAGCCCCGCGCTGCGACCCAGCTCTACCAGCTCGCGCTCGAGCACGATCCGGCATCGCCGGAGGCGGCCGACTCGCTCGCCGACCGGCTCGCCGACGAGCAGCGGTGGCCCGAGCTCGTGCGGCTGGTGCGGGCCCGCGCTGCGAGCACGACCGATCCCGTCCGCGCGGTCCAGCTCCGGCTGCGCCTCGCCGACGTGTTCGTGCACCAGCTCGAGGATCCCGCGAGCGCCCAGCAGGAGCTCGCGGCCGCGCGCCACCTCGTGCCCGATGACCCGTCGATCCACGAGATGACGGCGCGGATCCTCGCGACCAGCGATCCGGCCGCTGCCGTCGATGCGTGGCGCGAAGTGGCCCGGCTCGCCGAAGCCCGCGGCGATACCCAGACCTGCGGCCGGGCCTGGGCGACGCTCGGCGAGCTGCTCGCGGCCGGCGCGCCGAACGACACCGTCGGGATCACCGCCGAGCTCGCGTGGGAGCGCGCCCTCGAGCTCGATCCGCTGCAGCTCGATGCGCTCGCCGGGCTCGCCGGGGCCGCGGCGGCGAAGGGCGATCACGGCACCGCCGCGAGGATGCTCGAGCGCCTGCGCGGGCTCGGGCTGGCGCAGCCGATCGCGGCGCGGTACGAGCTCGAGCTCGCGCGCTCGCTCGTCGCGCTCACGCGGATCGACGAGGCGCGCACCAGCTTGCGGCGGGCGTCGCTCGCGGGCGGCGAGACGGGTGCGGAGGCGCACGCGGTACTCGCCGAGATCGCCGAGCGCGGCGACGATCGGGAGCATGCCGCGACCGAGCTCGACACGGCGATCGCGGCGTTCATCGAGCTGGCCGCGGACGCCGAGTCGGCGGCCGCGAACGAGCGGCT
>JALZOI010000214.1 GCA_030857245.1 Myxococcota bacterium | reverse complement strand
GCGCCGTGCCCAGCTCGCGCGCCGTGGCCTGCCGGCGCTCGCGATCGCGGTCGAGCGCGCGCCGGATCACCGCGTCGACCGCCGGCGGGCAGTCCGGCCAGTGCGTCGTGATCGAGGGCACGTCCTCCTCGGTGATCGCCTTGCCGATCATGAAGTCGGTCGCGCGCTCGAACAGGCGCACGCCGGCGAGCGCCTCCCACGCGCACACGCCGAGGGCGAACACGTCGGCGCGAGCGTCGAGCTCCTCGCCCCGGATCTGCTCGGGCGCCATGTACGGCAGCTTCCCCTTGATGACGCCGCTCCGCGTGCGTGGGCCGTCGGTCATCATCTTGGAGACGCCGAAGTCGAGCACCTTGCACACGCCGTCGATGGTGACGAACAGGTTCTGCGGCGACACGTCGCGATGGATGACCGGGGTGAGCTGACCCTCGATGTCGCGCAGCCCGTGCGCGTAGTGCAGCCCCTCCGCCGCCTGCGCGAGGACGCCGACCGTCAGGCTCAGCCGCGCATCAGGCGCGGACTCCGGTGACCCCGCATCCCGCGGCAGCTCGCGGACGAGGTGGTCCCACGACACGCCGTCGAGGTACTCCATCGCGAGGAACAGCTCGTCGTCGACCTCGTCGAGCTCGAACACCTGGCAGACGTTCGGGTGCGAGAGGTGCGCGGCGATCCGGCCCTCGTTGAGGAACATCTCCTTGAACTGCTTGTCCTGCGCCAGGTGCGGCAGGATCCGCTTGATCGCGACGAGCTTCGCGAACCCGCCGGCGCCCTGCAGCCGCCCGAGGAACAGCTCGGCCATGCCGCCGCGCCCGAGCTCGATCAAGAGCTCGTACCGTCCCATGCTGTCCTGTCGGGGCGCCTCCACCGGACCTGCGATCCTAGCCCAGGACCTCGCCGTCCGCGGGGCTCGGGCCCGCGCGAACCACGACCTCACGACGACATCAAGTGCGAACTTTGCGGCCATCCGGATCGAGATCGCGCACGCGCGCCGCCGCATCCGCGCGGGTCCCGCTTACACTGGGGGAGTCATGGCCGAACCGCGTAAGCCGCAGAACGAGACGGTGGAGACCACCGAATCGCAGGCGGCACCCACCACCGAAACAACCCGGACGGGGAGCAGCAAGACGCTGCAGGAGCTCGAGCGCATCCAGTTCGATGCTCTCGATCGCGCAGGTTTTGAGCGGTAGCGGTGGGGACCCGCGCGCTTCCGTTCGCTAGCCCGAACGGAGGAGGCGGGCGAGCTTGTTGCGGCTGATGCCGAGGGCGCGCGCGGCCGCGGACTGATTGTTGTGCTCCCGCTCGAGGACGGCGACCGCGTAGCGGCGCTCGGCTTCCTCGAGGGTGAGATCCGGCGGCAACGTGATCGCGCCGTCAGCGGGCGACGCCGCGACGGGCAGCGCGGCGGTGCTCGCGAGCGCGGGCATGCCGAGCAGCGAGTCGCTCGGTGCCACCGCGCCCATCACGCCGGTCGTGCGCCGTGGCTCGAGCCCGAGATCGCGCACGCTGATCGTCGGCTGCTGGGACAGCACGACCGCGCGCTCGATCGTGTTCTCGAGCTCGCGCACGTTGCCCGGCCACGGGTACGCCATCAGCGTCGGCTTCGCGGCGTCCGCGAGGCGGAGCGTGCCCTTGCGATAGCGGCGCGCGAACTGGTCGATGAAGTGCGACGCGAGATCGACGATGTCCTCGCCACCGCGCGCGCGGAGCGGCGGGATCTCGATCTCGACGACGCGGAGCCGGAAGTAGAGATCACTGCGGAACTGGCCGGCCGCCGCCATCGCCGCGAGGTCCCGGTTGGTGGCGGCGACGATGCGGACATCCGCGTCGAGCGTCTCGCGGCCACCGACACGCTCGAACTTGCGCTCCTGGACGAACCGCAGCAGCTTGCCCTGCAGCAGCAGCGGCAGCTCGCCGATCTCGTCGAGGAACAGCGTGCCGCCGTCGGCCGCCTCGACCTTGCCGATCACGCGACTGTCCGCGCCCGTGTACGAGCCGCGCTCGTGCCCGAACAGCTCGCTCTCGACGAGCGCGGCCGGCAGCGTCGTGCAGTCGACGTGGACGAACGGGGTCTCGCCGCGCGCGCCGCTGCGCCGTGCACTGTTGACGTGGATCGCGCGCGCGAGCAGCCCCTTGCCGGTGCCGGTCTCGCCGTGCAGCAGGACCGTGGCGTCGGTCTGCGCGGCGCGCACGATCATCTCGTAGACCGCGGCCATCGCCGGTGACGTGCCGATCACGTGGTTGAAGCGCCCGCGCAGCGTCAGGCCGCGCTGGGCGTCGTCGCCGCGCAGCGTGGTGTAGTCGAGCGCGCGCCCGATCTGCTCGGCGAGCACCCGCACGAAGTCCTCGTCGCGCGTCGCGAACACGCCCTCGCGCTTGTTGAGCACCTGGAGCACGCCGCGGATCTGCCCGCGCCGGATGATCGGCGCCGTCAGCATCGAGGTCACGGGGTAGCCGATCCGGGCGGCGATGTCCTCGGCCCACCGCGGATCGCCGTGGGCGTCCCGGATGTTGACGAGCTCGCCGGTCTGCGCGACGTGGCCGACCACGCCGGTCCCCGGCGGGACGCGGAGCTCGGCCAGCTCGGGGAGCGTCGCGACGCGCGAGCGGATCTCGTTCGTCGCGCCGTCGATCAGCCACAGCGTCGCGCGATCGGCGCCGAGCGCGCGCGCGACCCGCGTGGCGAACGTCGCGAGCAGATCGTCGAGCTCGACCTCGCCCGCGATCATCGCGCCGAGATCCGCCAGGAGCTCGAACCGCTGCTCGTGCTCGCTCATGCGCGGGTCCAGCATCGCACGATCGAGCGCGCAGGATGTCGCACGCCGCCGCGTCATGCCGCGGCGGCACGCTCCGCGTCGCGTGCGCACAGCACGACGCCCTCGCGCGCCGCGACGGTGCCCGGCAGGTTCGCCTGCGCGTCGCGCTCGATCGCCGCGAGCTGCGCGTCGGTCCGGTTCGGATCGTGATGGAACAGGACGAGCTGCGGGACGCCAGCGGCACGCGCGAGCTCGGCGCCGGCCTGCCACGTCGAGTGGCCCCAGCCCACCTTGCTCGGGTACTCGTCGGCCGTGTACTGCGCGTCGTAGATCAGGATGTCCGCGCCCGCCGCGAGCTTCTTGAGCGTCGGATCGACGCACGCGAAGTGCTCGGTGTCGGTCGCGTACACGATCGACTGGCCGCCGTGCTCGAGGCGGAAGCCGTAGACCGGGTCGGGGTGGTTGAGCTTGGCCATGGTGATGGTGATGTCTCCGATCGTGAACCTGTCGTTCGCCTTGAGCTCGCGCGTCGTGATCTGGCTGCCGAGGTCCGCGTAGTCGACGGGGAAGAACGGCGCCTTGAAGAGGTTGCGGATCGCCTCCTCGAGCGGCATCACGCCGTTCGGGCCGCTCGCGATCTCGACGCGATGCCCCGGTACGTAGATCGGCGTGAAGAAGGGCAGGCCGCACACGTGATCCCAGTGCAGGTGCGAGAGCAGGATCGTCGAGTGCCGCGGGCCCTGCGCCATCCGCTCGTCGCCGAGCATGCGCAGGCCGGTGCCGGCGTCGAGGATGATGCGCGTGTCGCCGGCGCAGACCTCGATGCACGCGGTGTTGCCGCCAGCGAGACCCTTGTCCGCGCCCGGCGTCGCGATCGAGCCGCGAACACCGAGAAACCGAACCGTGAGATCGTGAGCCGAAACCTGGGTGGACATCGTGAACCTCCTCGTTGCGGAAGGAGGTATGAGCACCCGCGATGCCAGATCGAAGATCGAGGCGCTGCGCGGGCTTGGCCGTCGCGACACCCCCGCACGCTTCACATCGAAGCGAGCCCTGCTCCACAACGGAGCAGCCCTGCATCACCCTGGATCAGCTGGCTTCGTTGCCACGCTTGAGCGCGCGCTTGACGAGCTGCAGCAGGTCCTTCGAGGCGTCGCGCGCGATCACGAGGGCGGCGCCGACGTACGCGATCGCGCCCGCGACCATCATGCCGACGAGCAGGATCGCCGGGTGGTCGAGGCCGACGCGCGTGAGGCCCTCGTAGACGAGCCACACCGCACCCGCCATCACGACGCACGCGGCGAGCGGCTGCATGAAGCCGATGAGCAGCCGCCGCGGCGACGGCCCGGCTTGCATCACGAGCAGGACGCCGACGATGGCGGTGATGCCGAACGCGCCGCCGACCGCCCCGGCCGCGGTGACGATGCCGTACGGCGCGAGCACGGCGATCCCTCCGAGCAGGACCACGAGCTTCGCGATCTCGAGGAACATCAGCCGCCCGGTCTTGGCTTCCGACTCGAGGTACGCCGACAGCACCCACGTGATCGGCCGGAACACCGAGAGGCACGCGAGCACCGCGAGCAGGGGCGCGACCGACTGCCACTCGTTCTTCGGCAGCAGCAGCGCGATCAGCGGATCCGCGATCAGGCCGAGCCCGACCGCGAGCGGAAAGATGATCAGCGAGAGCAGCGCGGTCGAACGCTCGAGTGCGCGCGGCCGGCGCTCGGGCGGCAGCTCCGCCATCGAGGGCAGCAGCACGAGCGCGATCTGCTCGCCGACCTGGATCGCCGGCACGTCGGCGAGGCTGTACGCGAGGCCGTAGGCCCCGGTCGCGCCGGTCCCGAAGAAGTACGTGATCGCGAGGCGATCCCAGTAGCGTGCGGCCTGCGACGCGATGTTCTGGATCCCGAGGGGGACGCCGAACCGCAGCATGTCCTTGATGCGCTCGCGGCGCAGCTTCATCGGGGTCGCCCAGCTCGCGATGCCGGCCGCGCGGATGAGGATCACGACGATCACGCAGGACTGCACGATGTTCGCGATCACGATCGACATGCCGCCGACCCCGGCGGCGGCGAGCGGCAGCGCGACCAGCGTGTAGGCGAATTCGCCGATCGCGAGCACGAGTCCGGACGCCCGGAAGTTCATCTGCCGCGTCAGCACGCGCTCGGGCATCGCGCCGAGCCGGCGGATGAACATCGCGAGCGCCATCCCGGGCACGTAGATCGCGGCGTTCGGCGCGTCGAGGTAGGGCGTCAGCCGACCCCCGAACAGCGCCATCAGCCCGAGCGAGAACGCGCCGAGCACGACGTAGAACACGGTCGCGTGCCACGTCACCTCGAGCGCGTCGTCGCCACGGCCCTTGACCACGGCGTACTGGCCGAAGCCCCAGATCGTCACCCAGTTCGCGGTCATCGCGAGGACCGTGGCGGCCGCGACCTCGCCCATGTCCTCGGGGTGGAGGAAGCGCGTCATCACCAGCGTCCCGATCACCCCGATCGCGCGCCCGCCCATGCTCGCGATTACGGTCCACAGCGCTCCACGCGCTGCTTTCTGGGCGAGAGACATGCGCGCATCGTCGCGTGCAGAGGGTCTGCCGCGCAAGCCGCCGGAGTTGTCGTCGGCGCGCGGCGCGGCGCGGCGCCGTGAGACCTCGCCGACGCACGGATCGCGCGGCCTCGCGTACTATCGGGGTGTGGCTCCCACCGTCGTGATCGTCATCGGGCTTGTGACCCTCGCGGGCTGCAACGAGCTGTGGGGGCTCGATCGAACGCGCGTCCCCGTCCCGGTCGACGCGGTCGGTTGCGCGGGACGGCCCTTCGGCGCGCCGGTCTCGCTGCCGCCACTGCTCCCCGATCAGGCGCAGTTCGCCCCCCAGCTCAGCAGCGACGGGCGGGAGCTGTGGTTCGTCGCGCACGATCCGTCGGCCGGCGATCAGTTCTGGGCCTACCGCAGCACGCGCAGCTCGACCACCGCCGAGTTCCCGACCGCGGTGAAGGTCGACCTCGCGCAGGGTCGGGAGGTCACGGACCCCGCGCTCACCGCCGATGGTCTCCGGATCGCGTTCGTCTCGCGGGCGCCGACCGAGCTGGTGCTCGAAGCGACCCGCGAGCGCGTCGACGCGCCGTTCGGCGACCCCGTGGTGATCGCGAACCTCGGGGACGTGCCGGGCGCGGTCAGCTCCCTCGATCTCTCGGTCGACGGGCTCACCCTCTATTACGGGAACTACGAGGGGACCTTGTGGTCGGCGAGCCGGTCGTCGCTGACCGCGCCGTTCGGGGATCGCCGCTGGCTGTTCGACGACGCCCGCTATCCCTCGGTCTCCCCGGATCAGCGCGAGATCTTCTACAACACCGTCACCACGCCGGACGGGCCCGTGCTCCGGCGCGTGCGAGCCGACGCGGCGCAACCGTTCGACCCGGCCGCGGTCGTCGTGCTCGACCGCGGCGGCGACGCCGACGTCTCGCCCGACGGTGGCACGCTCGTCGTGTCGGTCAACGGCGGCGTGACGTTGCTGCAGCGCGAGTGCCGCCCATGAGTCACCGTGCTGACCGTCACAGGAAGCGGCGCAGCCGGTAGCTCACCCACGACACCGCCCGGGTCCACCACGACAGCCGCTCCCACGCGGCCTGGTCGTAGGGCTCGCAGTTCGTGATGTCGCGCTCGAAGTTGGCGACGAGCTCCTGCGCGACCTCGGGATCGAGGATCTCGACCGTGCTCTCGAGGTTGTTGAACCGGCTCATCGAGTCGAAGTTGTAGCTGCCGATCGTCGACCACACGCCGTCCACGACCGCGGTCTTGGCGTGCATCATCGGCCCGCGCCAGCGCATGACCTTGACGCCGTGGCGCGCGAGCCGCCGCAGCACGTAGAGGCCCGCCCACTCGATCAGGCGGACGTCGGACTTGCCGGGCACCATCACCTGGACGTCGACGCCGCGCCGCGCCGCGCGCGTCATCAGCCGGCGGAGGCCGCGATCCGGCAGGAAGTACGCGTTCGAGATCAGCACGCGCTCGCGGGCGGTGCGCAGGACGTGCACGTACGCGCGGCGCGTCGTCGAGCGGGCGCGGCGCCGCGTGTTGTCGATCAGCCGCACGAAGCTCTGGCCGGTAAGGCTCTCCGCGACCGGGAGCCGCGCCGGCGCGTAGTGGCTGCCGCCGGCGCGCAGCCACGACCGCCGGAACATCCGGGCGAGGTCGATGACGATCGGTCCGACCACCCGGCAGTGCATGTCGTGCCAGCCGACGCCGCCATCCTCGACCGCGGCGTAGTCATTCGAGATGTTGAGGCCGCCCGTGAAGGCGACCACATCGTCGACCACGATGATCTTGCGGTGATCGCGATGGGAGAGCCGGAACCGGCGCCGCCACGGCGCGATCGGGTTGAAGTCGATGACCTCGCAGCCCGCCGCGCGCAGGTCGTCGACCCAGCCGCCGGGCAGCCCGAACGAGCCGACCGCGTCGAAGATGACCCGCACGGCGACGCCGGCCTGCGCGCGCTCGATCAGCACCGCCTTGAAGCGGTCGCCGGTCGCGTCGGCCGCGAGGATGTACGTCTCGAGGCAGATCGTGTGCCGCGCGGTCGCCATCGCCTCGAGCATCGCCGGATAGGTCTGCGCCCCGTCCCGCAGCACCGTGACCTCGCAGCCGGCCCGCCACCGGACCTCGGTCCGCGAGTACGGGCGCAGCGCCGGCGGGAGCTGGACGGCCAGCGCGCGCGACGGAGGGGGGGTGAGGGTGTCGGGGCGCGGCACCGGCGGTTGCTTCACCGGTACTCCACGCGCAGGACCGAGTAGACGACCTCGCCCTTCGGGACGCGGATCGTGACCTCGTCCCCGACGCGCTTGCCGAGCAGGGCGCGCGCGACCGGCGAGTCGATGCTGATGAAGCCCTTGGTCATGTCCGATTCGTCGGCGCCGACGATGCGGTACGTGCGGGGCGTTCCCTCGTCATCCTCGACGGTGACGTGCGCCCCGAAGAACACGCGCGCCGGGTCTGACGGAGGCTCGCTGACGACGGCCACCGCGTCGAGGCGCTTCGACAGGAACCGCACCCGGCGATCGATCTCACGGAGCCGGCGCTTTCCGTAGATGTACTCGGCGTTCTCGCTGCGATCTCCCTGTGCCGCGGCGTCCGCGACCTCCTGCGTGACGCGGGGCCGCTCCTTCGTCCACAGCTCGTCGAGCTCCGCGCGCAGCCGTTTCGCCCCTTCGGGCGTGATGTACGCAGCGCGCTTGGGAGCCCCGGGATCTTGCGGCTGGCGGCCTCTGCCTCGGGCCCGCGTCGACACGTCCCGCAGCATATCCGGTATGCTCCGCCGCGACACGCAATGGGCACCGAGTTGCTGATCGTGGTGGGCCTGCTCGTGATCAACGGCGTGTTCGCGGGGGCGGAGATCGCGGTGCTCAGCGTGCGCAAGACGCGGCTCTCCGAGTTCATCCGCCGTCGCGACAAGCGGGCGCTGGCCGTCCAGAAGCTGCGCAACGAACCCGAGCGGTTCCTCGCGACGGTGCAGATCGCGATCAGCGCCGTTGGCACCGCGGCCGCCGCCTTCGGTGGCGCCCGCCTCGAAGAGAACCTGCGTCCGAGCTTCGAGTCCATCGGCCTCGGTGCCGCCGCGTCGCTCGCGACCGTGATCGTGTTGATCACGTTCCTCAGCATCGTGATCGGTGAGCTCGTCCCGAAGTCGCTCGCGCTGCGCTACTCCGATCGTTACTCGTTCTTCATCTCGCGACCGCTGCTGGTGATCTCGACGATCGCGCGGCCGCTGGTCTGGGTCCTGACCGTGACCTCCAACGTCCTGTTGCGGTTCTTCGGCGACAAGACGACGTTCACCGAGACCCGGCTGTCGCGCGACGAGCTCCAGCAGCTCGTCGAGGAGGCCGCGAAGACCGGCTCCGTCGACCCGCGCGCCAGCGAGATCGCGTCGCGCGCGCTCGGATTCGGGGAGGTCACGGTCGCCGAGGTGATGGTGCCGCGGACCCGCGTGGTCGCGCTCCGCCGCGGCGCGCCGGCCGACGAGATCCAGCGGGTCATCCTCGAGGAGGGCCACAGCCGGATGCCGGTCTACGACGGTAGCATCGACAACATCGTCGGCTACGTCGTCGCCCGCGACGTCCTCGCGTTGCAGTGGCAGCAGGGGCTGCTCGTGCTCGAGGACATCCTGCGGTCGCCGCACAAGGTGACCGAGGGCACCAAGGCGCTCGATCTGCTCCGCGAGATGCAGCGCCGGCGCACCCAGATGGCCGTCGTGCTCGACGACCAGGGCGGGCTGTCGGGCCTCGTGACGACCGAGGACCTCATCGAGGAGCTCGTCGGCGACATCATGAGCGAGGACGACGTCCCCGAGGTGTTCTTCACCCGGGAGCCAGCCGGCACCATCCTGGTCCAGGGCTGGGCGTCGGTCCGCAAGGTCAACCGCGACCTCCACCTCGACCTCCCGGTCGGCAAGGATCGCACGACCATCGCCGGCCTCTGCATGGCCCTGGCGCAGGCCATCCCGCAGGCCGGCGAGAGGCTGACCACGGATAACGGGACCGTCCTCGAGGTCATCGAGGCCTCCGCGCGCCGCGTGCGACGGGTGCGCATCCACCCGGTGACCCACGCCGACGACGGCGACGACGGCGGGTCGACATGAGCCCCGAGCGACCAGGGCCACCGGGGAGACCGGCGCGCCGGGGTCACAATCCAGCCACCGCGACGCGCGCCAGCCGCTCGCGGGATCGGTTAGTATCGTCGTGATGACGGTCATCGCGCGCGACGCTGTCGCGTCTGACCATCTCGTCTACGCCTGGCCCTTTCCGATCGGCCCGGAGTGCGAGGTGACTTGCTCGGATGACGAGCAGGTAGTCATGTGTCCGGCGTACCTGGTCGGCGATCGTCTGGGCCCCGGCCGCCACCGCTGGCGGACCCCGGATCCGATGCGCCCGGTCGCCGCGTTCTTCGTGCTGACGTCGCCGGTCGAGACGTCGTTCGACATGACGACGAGCTTCCTGGTCCCGGTCAACGGCCAGCCCGTCCGGCTGCGGGCCACCGGCGCGATCCAGGTGCGGTGCGCGGATCCCGGGCTGCTGATCGCGCAGTTCGTCGGCCTGCCGTTCGACCACGTCAACGACGGCATCGTGCGCAGCGTGTCGCGCAGCGTCGAGCGCATGCTCGCGCGCCTGCTGACCCGGCGGGTCGTGATGGCCGGCACGCCGCTCGCGGTCACCGACCCCGCGATGATGGCGAGCATCGTCGAGGAGCTGGTGGCCTACAACCCGACGGCCGGCGCGGTGTTCGGCGTCGAGCTGATCCGGATGTGTCACCTGACGATCGCGACGGACGACGGCCGCGCGCCGTACGTCGCGCTGCCCGCGAACAACCTCGACTGGTCGGGTGGCGTGCCGCGGCCGCGCGCGGTGCCGCCACCGATCCCCAACGGCGGCCGCGCGCACTCGAAGACCGAGGTGCCGATGCCCATCGCGCAGGCGCACCCGGACATCCCGCTGCTCGAGACCGCGCGCGGTCGGCCGCCGAACCCCGACGCGCCGCTGAGCACGCCCAAGCGGGGACCGGCCTCGGACATGTCGACGCCCAAGACCGACCCGAACCTGCTCCGGCTCCCGCCATCGCAGCTCGCCGTCAGCGGCGAGATCGGCGTGCGCGCGCGAGCGCCGAGC
>JALZOI010000819.1 GCA_030857245.1 Myxococcota bacterium | reverse complement strand
GCCCGGGGCCGGGCATCGGCGGCGGGGGCGCTCGCGGCGGGCTCGAGCTCGTCGGCTTCGTCGGGGGGATCGGCGGGGCTCATGAGGCCAGGGACTCGAGGAGCCCTGGCAGCGTCCCGCGCACGGCGCGAGCGAGCCCGGCGAGGTGGTCGGCGTCGACGACGCCGGTCCACTCGTTCATGAAGGTCTTCTTGAGCTCGAGGGCGAGGCAGCAGCCGGTCGCAGGGAACGTGCGATGCACCCACTTCGAGAGCTCGCCGCCCTGGAACTTCACGTTCTCGCGGACGTCCAGCGGGCGGCCGAGCGGTGCGGCGGCGGCGAGGTCGCGGCTGAACCGGGTGACGAGCGCGCCCCAGCGCGCGCGATCGAGCGAGCCGGTGCCGAGGTTGATCTCCGGGTTCGCGGCCGGGTCCGCGGCGGCACCGTCCGCGCCGTCCCGACGGTGGTTGTACGAGTGGATGTCGAGGACGACGAACCGACCGTGCCGGCGCACGCGCTCGCGCAGCACGCGCTCGAGCACGGCGTAGAAGGCGTCGTACTGCGCGAGCGAGCGGGCGACGAGGTCGGCGGTCGGTGGGGCGGCCCAGACCTCGAGCCCCCAGGCGTCCGCGGCGCAGAGGTAGACGGCCTGGTCGCGCGGTCGGTTGAGGTCGACCTCGAACCGCGAGCGGGTCGCGATCAGGTGCGTGGGCGCGACCGCGGCCACGCGCGCCGTGAAGGGATCTTCCTCGCGCAGCCGCGACGCCTCATCGAGCGCCATCGCGGCCTCGCACTCGGGGCGCAGCCCGTGACCGTCATGGATCGCGGTCGCCACGATCGGGCCTTCGCCCTCGACGAGGACCAGCGAGTCACTCACGCCAGCAGCGTACACCGCGGATCGGCCGCTCGATTGCGATGAGGAAGCTCTCCGGCGAGCGCACCCCGAGCACGTCCCCTCCGAGCTGCCATAGTCCCCCCATGAAGATCGGTATCATCGGCATGGGCCGGGTCGGGACCAGCATTGCCGTCGCGATCCTCCAGCAGGGCGTGGCGCGCGAGCTGCTCCTCCATGATCTCCAGGGCGAGCTCGCGGAGGGCGAGGCGCTCGACCTCGCGCATGGCGCCGCGTTCTATCCCGCGGCCTCCGTCCGGGTCGCCACCGTCGACGACATGCGCGCCTGCGACGCCGTCGTCATCGCGGCGGGCCGCAACGGCCGCGCCGACGAGTCCCGGCTCGATCTGCTGCGCGACAACGCGCGCGTGATCGGCGAGCTGGCGGGTCGGCTCTCCGGGCTCGCCGGGCTACTCGTGATCGTCTCGAACCCGGTCGACATCCTGACGCAGATCGCGACGCACGCCTCGGGCCTGCCACCGGCGCGCGTGCTCGGCACCGGCACGCTGCTCGACACCGCACGGCTGCGCCAGGTCGTCGGGCGCGAGCTCTCGGTCGATCCGCGCTCGGTGCATGCCCTCGTGCTCGGCGAGCACGGCGACACGGAGGTCGTGGCGTGGTCCGCGGCGCAGGTCGCCGGGGCGGCGCTCCGCCGCTGGCCCTCGTGGACCCGCGACCGCGAGACCGCGATCGCCACCGAGGTGCGGCGCGCGGCGTACGAGATCATCCGTCGCAAGGGCGCGACCAACCACGCGATCGGCCTCGCGACCGCCGGGCTGCTGCGCTGGGCCCTCCGGGACGAGCGTCGCGCGATCACCGTGTCGCGCGTGCAGGAGGGCGTCGCCGGCATCCGCGACGTCGCGCTCTCGCTGCCGGCGATCATCGGGAGCGCCGGCGCGGTCACGGTGATCGAGCCCGATCTCGACGACACGGAGCGGGCCGGGCTGCACGCCTCGGCGGCGGCACTGCGCCAGGCGCACGCGGCGCTCTGATCGCTCGCTCGCTCCTCTGAAGCGGCTCCTCGGCCGATCGCCATCGGCGCTGCGCGGCGACCGAGCTCGATCGCGAGGTCTCAATCGGCGACGAGGCCCTGCCAGCGCGTCAGGTACTCGGCGAACCGCGGCGACACCGCGCGCGCCCCGAGCTCGGTGCGCGTGATCGGCGGCAGCTTGATCGCGACATCGCGGGCGGCGTCGCGCGGCCAGTCGGGATTCAAGATCCCTGACCGCCCGAGCGCGATCAGGTCCGCTCCGCGCGCGAGGACGGCCTCGGCATCGGCGCGGGTCCAGATCTTGCCCGCGGTCATCAGCGCGACCTCGCGCGGCAGGAGCTCGCGGAGGATCGCCAACGGGTGCTCGGCGGGTCGCTTCGTCGTCGGCCGCGTGACGTCCCACAGCGAGGCGTGGAGGAAGTCGATGCCATCGTCGGCGAGCCAGCGCGCTACCTGCAGGCTGTCGTCGAGGTCGAGGCCGCGCGCCTGCCCGAAGTCCTCGAGCGAGAGCCGCACCCCGACCGCGAACCGGGCGCCGCACCGCGCGCGCACCGCCCGCGTGACCTCGCGGAGCAGGCGCGCGCGGCCCGCGAGGTCGGCACCCCACCGATCGACGCGCGTGTTGATCGTGCGCGACAGGAATTGCGAGAGCAGGTAGCCGTGGGCGCCGTGGAGCTCGACGCCGTCGAACCCGGCTGCCTGCGCGCGCGCGGCGGCGGCCGCGAACTGCTCGATCACGCGGACCAGATCGGCCTCTGTCCCGGCGCGCGGCACGACGAAGCCCGGGGCGTCGTCCTCCCACGAGCTCGCGCTCCACGGCTGCTCGCCGGTCAGGCCACGGTCGGCGCGGACCCCGCCATGGAACAGCTGCACCAGGGCGGTCGCGCCGCCCGCGTGAAGCCGGGCCGCGAGCCGGGTGAGGCCGGGCAGGCACGCGTCACGATCGATGCCGAGCTCGCCGTCCCACGCCTTGCCGTCGAGCGCGACGTACGCGGCGCACGTGGTGATCAGGCCGAAGCCGCCGTCGGCGCGCCGGGCGAGGAACTGCAGCTCGTCCTCGCCGAGCAGGCCATCGGCCTGCGACTGCTGGTTGGTGAGCGGGGCGAGCGTGATCCGGTTCGGGATCACGAGGCCGCAGCGCAGGGTCAGCGGAGCGAACAGCATCGCGGCACCCTGCCACGATCGCGTCAGCGGGAGCGGCGCTTGGGCTTCGAACGCTGGGTTGAGACGGCCATGTTGTCGACGAGGTTCGGATACGGCCGGCCGGCGCGCCGCGCCCGGGCCTTCGCGCGCTGCCGCTGCG
>JALZOI010000818.1 GCA_030857245.1 Myxococcota bacterium | reverse complement strand
GCCCCCGGCGCAGCCCGCCTCGCCGCCGGCTGCGAGCACGCGCGCCGCGAAGTCGCGCCGCTGAGCACGCGCGATCTGCCAGCGCGGCGAACCGATCCGGACCGGGCGCCACTCGCGGAAGCTTCGCGCGGACGGAGGCGTGATCGGGTCGCGGTCCAGGCTTCGCTCGTCGAGCGCCTCGAGCACCGCAAGCACGGGGGTCGGGGCAACGCGCGGCAACATCGCTCCCGGTAGCAACCGGTGCGAGCGGTCGCGAGACCAACCGTGCATGCGCCGTCGTCACGCCGTGCTCGCGTTCGCGCTGCTCATCGCTGCCACGACCGTCACCGGTTGCGCGAACCGCGGGCTTCCCGTGGATCGCTCCATCGAGGCGACGTTCCCGCGCCGGCCGCTCGTCGGCGAGCTCCCGCGCGAGCTCCGCGTCGTGACGTTCAACGTGCACGGCCAGCCCGCCGAGATCGTCGCCCGCGCGCTGCAGCGCGATCGCCAGCTGCGCGAAGCCGACGTCATCGTGCTGCAGGAGGTCGAGCGCAGCGAGCCCCCGGGCGCCCCGCGGTCGGCGGCGTGGTGCAGCGCCGCATGTGGGATCGGCAAGCTGCTCGGGTTCCACGCCGTGTACGCCGCCGGCCACGCCATCCCGGACGGCAGCCACGGCGTCGCGATCCTGTCGCGCGCGCCGATCACCTCCGCACAGGTCCTCGAGTTGCCGTTCTTCCACGTCGTGTTCAACAGCGGTCGCCGGGTCGCGCTCGCAGCCACGCTCGAGGTCGCGGGCGCGCCGGTCACCGTCTATGCAGTCCACCTCGACAACCGGCTCACCGCGGGTGATCGCCGCACGCAGGTGTTGCCGGTGCTCGCGCATGCGGCGCGGCAGCCGACGCCCGTCATCATCGCCGGCGACTTCAACACCAGCCCGTTCACGTGGCTCGGGCACGTCATACCGATCCTGACGACGACGCAGGACAACCGGCTCGAGGCACTCGTCCGCTCGTTCGGCTTCCAGACGCCGGTCACCGCGAGTGGGCCGACCCATCGCGTGTTCGCGATGCGGCTCGATGCGATCTACACGCGTGGCTTCGAGACGACGAGGTTCGCCGTCAGCGACGCCGACACCGTGTCCGATCACCTCGCGCTGTGGGCGCAGCTTCGAACGACCGGGCGGTCGCCGGGCGCGCGGGCGGTCGCTACCGCGGACTGAGCGTTCCGCGAATTTTCCGGTAAAACAACCGCTTACGATACGTTGGCAACATTCTCCTTGCGCCGAGCCAGCGGAATGAATATTCATTCCTGACCGCAGATGGCGCCGCCCACTCCTCCCCGCGCACGCGCGAGCCAACCGGCCGACGCGACCGGCCCTGCCGGCGGCACCGCATCGTCCGCTGCCGCGGCGTCCGCGAGCCGCGCGAGCGAGTCGGCGATCCCCGGCCGCCGGGTGTCGGACAAGCGCGAGGCGATCCTCGTCGCGGCGCTCGAGCTGTTCGTCGAGCGCGGCTTCTGGGGCACCGCCGTCCCCGAGATCGCCGATCGCGCCGGCGTCGGAGCGGGGACCATCTACCGCTACTTCGAGTCCAAGGAAGCGCTCGTCAACGCGATCTACCGCCAGGAGAAGCTGCGGTTCTCGTCGGGGGTCCTCGACGATTTCCCGCCGAACGCCCCGACGCGCGAGCAGTTCCGCACGATCTGGATGCGGATGGCGCGGTTCGCGACCGAGAACACCGCCGCGTTCATCTTCCTCGAGCTGCACCACCACGCGTCCTATCTCGACGACGAGAGCCGCGCGGTCGAGCAGCGCATGCAGGAGGTCATCACCGCCGTGTTGACCGCAGCGCAGCACCGCCGCGAGCTCAAGGCCGGATCCCCGGAGCTGCTGATGGGGATGGTGATGGGCGCGTTCATCGGGGTCATCCGCAGCTGCCTCGAGCTCGCCCGCCCGCTCGACGAGGCCGACTGGCGCTTCGCCGAGCAGTGCATGTGGGAAGCGATCCGCAGCTAGCCCTCCACCTCCCGCGACCTCCGGGGCCAGACCCCGGTTTTTTTGAGCGCTTGCGCGGAATGAACGTTCATTCCTACTCCCGATTTTCGTCCCCAACCCTCATCCCCCAGGAGCCAGACCATGTCGACCACCTCGAAGACCATCCTCATCACGGGCGCCACCGCCGGCATCGGCCGCATCACCGCGCTCCACCTCGCCCGCCAGGGTCACCACGTCATCGCCTCGGGACGCAGGCCTGCCGAGCTGGCCAAGCTCGCGGGCGAGGCGGTCGGGCACACGCTCGACACGCTCGTCCTCGACGTCACGTCGGCATCGTCGATCGCCTCCGCGGTCGCGGCGGTCGGCGCGCTGACCGCCGGGCGCGGCATCGATGTCCTCGTCAACAACGCGGGCTTCGGGATCCTCGGCCCGAGCTCGGAGATCAGCGACGCGGAGATGCGGCGCCAGTACGACACCAACGTGTTCGGCCTGATGGCGGTGACGCGTGCGTTCCTCCCGCAGATGCGCGAGCGCCGGTCCGGCCGCATCATCAACGTGTCGAGCGTCGGCGGTCGGCTGACGCTGCCCTACTTCGGCGTCTACAACTCGACGAAGTACGCCATCGAGTCGCTCTCCGATGCGCTGCGCTACGAGCTCCGCCCGTTCGGGATCGCGGTGTCGCTGATCGAGCCCGGCGTGATCCGGACGAACTTCGAGGCGACGGCCGTCCGCAACCTCGAGGAGCTGCAGGCCACGCCGTACGCGGGCGCGCTCGCGAAGTACGAGGCGATGTCGAAGACCGCCGACCGCTTCGCCTCCGAGCCCATCGTGATCGCCAAGGCGATCGCCCGCGCGGTCAACGCCCGCCGCCCGTCGGCGCGTTACGTCGCGCCGTTCTCGACGCACTTCGCGCTGCTGTTCCAGAGCATCGCGCCGACGTTCGTGTGGGACTGGGTCATGCGCAAGGTCGGCTTCCTCTCGGCGAGGCACCTCGGCGTCACGACGCCGGCCCTCACCCCCGCGGCCCCGCCCCCACCCCGCCCGACCCCGCCCAGCGACGCGCCGGCCCGGGCGAATTGACACTCGCCCCGCAGGGGCGCCGGGCGCGCAGCGCACGGGCGCGTGCAACGCATGCGCAGTGGCAATCGAGCCGGAGCGCAGCGGAGGCGAGAATGGACACTCGCCCCGCAGGGGC
>JALZOI010000213.1 GCA_030857245.1 Myxococcota bacterium | reverse complement strand
CGAGGATCTTGTTGTGCGCGATGATCAGCGTGGGCTTGCCGATCTCCGCGATCACGTTCGCCGCGGTGAACGTCTTGCCCGAGCCGGTGATGCCGAGCAGGACCTGCGCCTCGTCGCCGCGGCGGATACCGTCGAGCAGCTCGCGGATCGCCTTCGGCTGATCGCCGGCGGGCGCGAACGGCGAGGCCAGCCGGAACGGCGAGCCGCTGCGGGCGGGCAGCGGCGGCGGCGGCGTGCCCTCGTCGGCGCGCTTCGCTTTCTTCCGGTAGGTCGACACGGCGGGTGACTCTAGCGTGGATCGAGGGCGTGTCATCAGGGCCCCTGAAGCTCGCGCTTGATGCGCGAGTCGGGCCCCGATGCCGTCGTCGCGTGCAGCGGCGGCGACGTGGGCAGGCGGCCGGCGGGGAGGCTGCACGCCGGTGGCACCGGTGCCGCGCCGAGCCACGACCACCACGGCAGATCGGTGTGGGGCGCTGGCGTGATCGCGGCGAGCCAGGACCACCAGCGGTGCCGGAGGGCCGGGCGCCGGGCGCCCTCGGTGGGGCGCTGCATCGGTGAGTGCGCAGGATGTCTCATGAAGCACCTCGGGGCGGGGAGCGGCCAGCTGCCCTGGAAAATCGGATGCGCGCACCTGCGGATGCGGTGCGCGCCGGATCGACGGTGCGCCCGCGCGTTCGGGCGCGAACGTCCGCGCGATGCGCCCAGCGCGCCGGCTCGGCGTGCAGGCGGATCCCATTGAAATCGGATGCACGCACCTGCGGATGCGGTGCGCGCCGGATCGACGGTGCGTGCGCGAACGTCAGCGCGATGAGCTCAGCGCGCCGGCTCGGCGTGCAGGCCGATCACATTACCGTCGAGATCCTCGACGAGCGCGATCGTGCCGTGCGGAGCGATCTCGGTCAGCGGCTGGAGGACCTTCGCGCCGGCGGCGACCGCTCGCGCCAGGCAGCGCGCGACCCCATCGGTGGCGCGCAGGTAGAGCACGGTGCCGGAGCCGCGGACCGGCGGCCGCTTCGGATCCGCGATCAACGCGCCGCTGACGCAGCTGTGATCGGGGTTGGAGATCACGGCGTGCGGGACGCCGCCGAAGTCGGAGTGCTCGAGCTTGGTATCGAGCATGGCGGCGTACATCGCGGACGCTCGCGCGAGGTCGCGGACGGGAATCTCGAACCAGTTGACGATGCTCGGGGACGCGGTAACAGTGCTGGTGCTGGACATGGGGATTGTTCCTTTCTGGATGGACCTTGCACCCCCGTCGTGACAGCCTTTTGTCAGGTTTCAGCACGGACCGACCGATCCTCCATGAGACGCAAGAGCCGCCTGTTCGCGATCGCCGAGGCCCTGCGCGCCCGGCGCACCGGCGTCACCGCGGGCCAGCTCGCCGAGCGGTTCGGCGTGACGCTGCGGACGATCTATCGAGATCTCGAGGCCCTGCAGGATGCCGGCATGCCGATCCGCGCGGACCGCGGGCGGGGCGGCGGGTACGCCCTCGACAAGCACTACCAGTTGCCACCCGTCAACTTCACGGCGCGCGAAGCCGCGCTGCTGGTCGCGCTGAGCCGGCTCGCGATCGAGCAGCGCCTGATGCCGTTTCCGAACGCCATCGAGCGTGCCGCCGACAAGGTCCGCGCCGCGCTGTCGACCTCCGCACAACGCGAGTTGCTCGGTGTGATCGGCGAGCTCCAGCTGGTCGGCGTGCCGGCGCTGCCGATCCCCGCGGCCGTCCGCGATGCGGTCGAGACCGCGTGGTTCGAGTCGCGGGCGCTGCGCATCGTCTACGAGAAGAAGGCGTGGGAGCTGACGCCACGGCTGGTGCGGATCCGCAACCTGGTGTTCGATCGGCAGATCACGCTGCTCAACTGCGTGGACCTCGAGACCGGCAACGACCGCCAGTTCCGGCTCGACAAGATCAAGCAAGCCACCGTGATGGACGCGAACCCGAGCTGACCGTGCGCGAGCTCCCCGCCCTCCTCGCCGACCTCGAGGCCTTTCATCCGCCGCTCGCCGACGACGTCGACTGGTCGCCGCTGCGCGAGCTCCTGGACGAGCTGTTCGCCCACGAGGACTTGCTGCTCCCCGCGATCGCGCTGCTCCTGCAGCTCCTCGAACGCTTCCACGCGTACCCCGCGTTCGCGTGCTTCTGGCCCCTCGTCCACGGCATCGAGCGGCAGCCCGGCTACGAGAGTGCGCTCGTGGAGGCGCTCCGCACCGCGCCGACCTCGACCGGCGTCACGCTGCTCCTGCGCGTGCTCGCCGACGGCATCGACGTCGTCGACGGCGTCGCGATCGCCCCGCTCGCGGCGGCGCTGATGGAGGGCTGACGCGCGCGGCCGTCAGCGTCGCCGGTACAGCAACCGCCAGATCGGCAAGCCGGTGAGCTCCGCGTTCTCTTCGCGCCACGACCGTACGCCGTACGGATTGCCGGCCTTCCAGAAGCTCCACTCACCGGCGGCGTTCTCGAAGCGATCGTCAGCGTCGAACGTCGCCATCGAGTCCAGCGCGAGCTCCCAGACGTCCGTCTGCACGAAGACGTCGGCGCCCGGGCGGACCGCATGCGCGACACCCTCGGCGAGGGCCTCGTCGACCATCCGGCGATCCTGGTGGCGTCGCTTGAACCACGGATCCGGGAAGTTGATGTACACGCGCTCGACGGAGCCCGCCGGGAACAGCTCGGTCATGTGGAGCTGAGCCTGGCAGAACACCGCGTGCACCGGCACCGCGAGGTCGCGCGCCTTGCGGTTGACGAGCAGCGTGAGGTCCTCGCGGATCTCGAGGCCGACGTAGAGCCGCGACGGATCGCGGTGCGCCCGCTCGAACAGGAACTGCGCCTCGGCGCACCCGATCTCGACCTCGACGAGGCGGTGATCGAGCGGCGGACGCTCGCCCCGGAACCGCGCGAAGTGCAACTGGTTCGGGTTGACGTGCTGACGGATCCGCATCGCCGCGATCAGCCTCGGCCGGCGAAGGTGGCCGCGAGCGCGACGTAGCCGAACTGGCGCACGTTGAGGGGCGACGCCAGGCGCTCGAGCTCGGCGCGGTCGACCCACCGCCATGCACCGAACTCGTCGTTCGGCACGACCTCGGCATCCGGCGGCACCTCGGCGACGAACACGAAGTTGAGGTGCTGGCCCTTCGAGCCGGCGGGGTGCTCCTCGTACCCGATCAGCCCGGGCGGCACGCCGTCGAGCGCGTCCGCGAGGGGGCGGAAGTCACCGTACAGCCCGGTCTCCTCGCGGAGCTCGCGGATCGCGGCCTCCAGCGGCGTCTCACCGGCCTCGAGCTCGCCGCCGATCGGCAACCACGTCGCGAGCCGGCGATGCTCGATGACGAGCACGCGATCACCGCGGCGCGCGTACACCGCGACCGAGAACGCCCGGCGGGTCGACGGCATCATGGTGCGAGGACCTCGAAGGCGAGCGCGTTGGACGCCTGCTCGTTGACGGTGACCACGAGCTGCGTGCGTCCGAGCGGCGTGATCGTCGGGATGCGGATCTGGGCGGTGGTGTTCGAGTACATGATGATGGTTGCCTGCACGGGCATGTCGAGGCCGATCCGGATCGCGCCGCCCGCCGCGGCGCAGTCGCCGCTCGCGCCGCATAGCCGGCGCCCTTCGAGGCTAACGACCGCGCCCGGAGCCGCGGCCGCCGGGGTCACGGCATCGAGCCGAGGGCCCGCGTCGTCGACGCAGCCGGGCCCGAGGCCGAGGGTGACGACGACGACGACGGCGAGGATCGCGGTGATGGCGAGCCACCCGAGGCCGCTCGGCGCGGCGGTCACGCGTGGCCGGAGCGCCGGTGGATCACTGCGGGACTTTCTCCCAGTCCGAGAGGAACTTGGCGAGGCCCGCGTCGGTCAGCGGATGCTTCGAGAGCTGGAGCAGCACGGAGAGCGGACACGTCGCGACGTGGGCGCCGATCAGCGCGGCCTCGTGGACATGCATCGGGTGACGCACCGACGCGACGAGCACCTCGGTGGCGAAGGCGTAGTTCTCGTAGATCTCGCAGATGTCGCTGATCAGCTGCATGCCGTTGGTCGAGATGTCGTCGAGGCGACCGATGAACGGCGAGATGTACGTCGCGCCGGCCTTGGCCGCGAGCAGCGCCTGGGTCGCGGAGAAGCACAGCGTGACGTTGGTCTTGATGCCCTCATCGGCGCAGGTCCGCACCGCCTTGAGCCCCTCGGGGATCAGCGGGATCTTGACCACGATGTTCGAGCGCAGGGCCGCGAGCTCGCGGGCCTCCTTCATGATCGGCTCGTACATCGTGCCGACGACCTCGGCGGACACCGGGCCTTTCACGATGTCGCAGATCTCGAGGAGGACGTCGCGGAACTTGCGTCCCGTCTTCGCGACCAGCGAGGGGTTGGTGGTCACTCCGTCGACCAGCCCCATCGCGGCGGCCTCGCGGATCTCCTTGATGTCAGCTGTATCGATGAAGAACTTCATGCGGCGCTCCGTTGCACGTGTGCGGGCGACGACATAGGGTGCCGCCAATCGCGGGCACTCTACGGGGCAGCCCTGACGGATTCAACATGACGATTCGCATCGGTACCGTCGATCTGCCCGACCGCATGGAGCGGACGCGCTACTTCCGGGAGCTCTCGCACCTGGAGCTGTCAGCCTTGTTCGCAGGCCCGCTCAAGCCGGGCGTGCTCGCGAAGTGGGGCGAGGCGGCGCCGAAGGGCACGATCGGACTCGTCGCTCCGTGGGTCCTGACGCATCGTCAGCCGCCCAAGGCAGCGAGACTGTGGGACCACGACGCCAGCGTCGGCGACTTCCGGGACAGCCCGCTCGCGCGCGCCGCCCTCGTCCAGTTCTGCGACGCGATCAAGGCCGTCGGCGCCGGGTGCGCCGTGTTTCGCTCCCCTGCCCTGTTCGCGCCCTCGGCGGCGAACCGCGATCAGCTCCGGCGGTTCTTCGGCGAGCTCGCGACCGCGGAGGCGATCGGCGCGCCGCGCGTCTGGGTTCCTGCCGGCCTGTGGGAGATCCGGACGGCCACGAAGCTCGCGACCGAGCTCGGCGTGATCTGCTCGTTCGACCCGCTGGTGCGGGCGCCCGAGGAGCCGCCGGAGATCTACTACGACCTCGACCTCACGACGCTCTACTTGCGGATCGCGGGGCTCGGTCGCACCGGTCCGATCCGCAGCGCGAAGCAAGAAGATCTGATCGCGCTCCTGATGGAGTACGACGGAGTCCCCGCCACGATCGCCTTCGAATCACCGGCACGCTGGGCCGATGCGCGAAACCTCAAGAAGTTGCTCGAAGGCACCGACACGAGCGGCGATGACGACGAAGACGACGTAGATGATGACGCCGATCCCTCGGCGGGAACCGCGGACTCAGCCTCCGAAGAGTAGCTCAGCTCTAGAAGACGAACGTTGCAGTCGGAATCGGCAGCTCGCCGGCTTTCTTCGGCAGCTCTTCGATGTTGCGAGAAGACTTCCGCTCCACCATCTGGATCATCGGCTCGGACTTCCGAGCCGACGCCACGGCGACGGTCTTCTTCGTGCGACTTCCATTGCCCTTTCGCGCCGCAGGGCGCGCAGTCATCACCTTGGATCGCATGCAAACTCCCCCGGAGTTCTGGTCTGTTAGCGACTCTACGGATCTGGTGATTAGCGTGTCAATGTAGGCATTCTGGTTCCTTTACTTCACGCTGTGAGTTCCGTATAACCGCGCCCGGTTTACCAGGAGTTACGATAATTTATGGACGCCAAGGGCGGACTTCCGATCATCCAGGTCATCCAGGTCATCCAGCTCAGTGGCCCTGCACTGCAGGCGTCGGTCGACCTTCTGGCATTTACCGTGTTCGGCGACCCCATGCGGGACGCCATGTTCAAGACCGTGGACGGTGCGCTCGCGGGAGTGCTCGCCGACGTCGCGCGCACCGAGTCGTTCGAGGGCAAGGTCGGTCAATCGATCACGGTGCACACGCACGGCCGGATGCCTGCGCGGCGGGTCGTGGTCCTCGGCGTCGGGGCGCGGAGTGACTTCTCGAATGCGAGCATCCGCGACCTCGCCGCGACGGTCGCCCAGGCCGCGAACCGGGCCGGCGCCACCGCGGTCGGGTTCGTGATGCCCAATCTCGGCGCCAGCCGCGAGCCCCTCATGATGCAGATGGCCGTGGAAGGCCTCCACCTCGGGACGTACAAGTTCGGGCGCTACCTCACCGGCGATGACCACAAGCGCCCGACCTCGCTGCGCAGCTTCGGGTTCATCAGCGACCTCAAGGGCAAGAAGCCGACGGCCGCCCAGACCAAGGCGTTCGCCACCGCCGTCACCCGCGGCACCGCGATCGGCACCGCGATCAACCACGCGCGCGACCTCGTCAACGAGCCCGCCGCGGTGATCACGCCGAGCGCGCTCGCCGCCGATGCGCAGGCGATCGCGAAGCGCCACAAGGCCTCGGTCTCGGTGACCGTCCTCGATCCCAAGAAGTGCGCCGAGCTCGGCATGGGCATGTTCCTCGCCGTTGGCCAGGGCTCCGACCAGGAGCCGCGCTTCATTCACATGACGTACACGCCCGCCAAGAAGCCGAAGAAGCGCATCTGCTTCATCGGCAAGGGCGTGACGTTCGACTCCGGCGGGTACTCGCTGAAGCCGTCGCAGGGCATGGAGGACATGAAGGTGGACATGTCGGGCGCGGCCGCCGTGATCTCGTCGATGGAAGCGATCGCGACGCTCGGCTCGGACCACGAGATCCACGTCGTCGCCGCGTGCTGCGAGAACATGGTGTCGGGGCGGGCGTACAAGCTCGGGGACGTGCTGACGTCGATGGACGGCACCACGGTCGAGATCAACAACACCGATGCCGAGGGCAGGCTGACGCTCGGCGACGCGATCACCTACGCGCGGATGAAGATCGAGCCCGACGAGATGTTCGACTTTGCGACGCTGACCGGGGCCTGCATCGTGGCGCTCGGCCCGTACACGGCCGGCGTGATGTCGGACCACGAGGCCCTCGTCCGAGGCTGGCTGAGTGCGGCCGAGCGCAGTGGCGAGGATATGTGGCGGCTGCCACTCAACAGCCGTCTGCGCGAACAGCTGAAGAGCCCGATCGCCGACATGCGGAACACGGGTGACCGGTTCGGGGGCGCGATCACGGCCGGTCTGTTCCTCAAGACGTTCGCCAAGGACACGCCGTGGGTCCACGTCGACATCGCGGGCCCGGCTTCGCTGTCGACCACGAGACCGTCGCAGCCCAAGGGCGGGACGGGCTTCGCGGTCGCATCGATCGTCGAGTACGCCACAAAGTCCTGACCGTTCGGTCGGGCGGATCGGCGTTTCGCTAGCGATCTCGGTAGCTTGGCCAATTGCTTGGGTTGACAGCGAGCGTTTCGACTGATACGCTAGGCCGGTACGAGGTGTCACTCTTGAAGCAAGCATTCGCAGTCGGCGACAAAGCGGTCTATCCCGTGCACGGCGTCGCCGAGGTCGTGGCGCTGGAGCAGCGTGACATCGGCGGCAGCACGACGAGCGTCTACATCCTCAAGATCATCGACACCGGGATGAAGATCATGGTGCCCACCATCAACGCGGGCTCCGTGGGACTGCGCGACCTCATCACCTCGAAGCAGGTGAAAGAGGTCTATTCGATCCTCAAGGAGCGCGACATCCCGCGCGACACGCAGACGTGGAATCGCCGGTATCGCGAGTACATGGAGAAGATCAAGACCGGCAGCGTCTTCGAGATCGCCGAGGTCCTGCGCGATCTGTCCGTCCTGCGTGTGACGAAGGATCTGTCGTTCGGCGAGCGCAAGATGCTCGACACCGCCCGCGGGCTCCTCACGAAGGAGCTCGCGCTCGCGAAGGGCGTCGGCGAGGACAAGATCCAGGCGGAGATCGAAGCGATCTTCGCGCAAGCCGCGGCCTGACTCGCGACGCCGCGCCGCTCGCGCGCGCTCAGCGCCGACGAGTCGCCTTGAGATCGAGCATCAGCTTGAGCCCGCGATGCTTCGCGAGGCAGGGGACGGCGCCGATCACGGCATCGCCGGCGAGCCAGTCTCGGCGCACCACCTCGAAGCCGGCCGCCTCGAGCCCGGCGACGATCGAGCTGACGGGATGCGCGACGCTCGCGAACCGCACCTCGGTGACGCCCTCGCGAAAGTGCGCGAACGAGCCGGCGACGATGCGCTCGGGATGCAGGTCGAGGAGCCGGAGCCGCCCGCCAGGCCGCACCGCCCGGGCCAGCGTCTCGCACAGCACGTCGAGCGTCGGCAGGTGCTCGAGCACGAGCACGATGAAGGCGAGGTCGAAGGTCCGAGGCGGCGCCCACGGCGTGCGCAGATCGGCGTGGTGAAAGTGCACGCGCGGATCGCGATGCTGCGCCGCCGCCATCTCGAGCATGCCGTGCGAGCCATCGACGCCGGTGTAGCTGCGCGCGCCTTCGCCGATCACCCGGCCGGCGTGGCGGCCGGTGCCGCACCCGAGCTCGAGGACGTCGGCATCACCGCAGCCGAGCTGCGAGCAATCGAGCACCCACGAGGTCGCCGCGATCAGCGGGTTCGACTCCTGATCGTACGAAGCCGACCAGCGGTCATAGCCATGCAGCGTCTCCGACGGCGCGAGGTGTTCCTCGCGAGGTTGCTCGTACGTGGTCATGGTGACGCCTTGGCTCCAGAGCCACGCGTTCGCTGAGCACGGCCGCTCGGAACGCGCGACGGGTTCGTCCGCTTCGTCGGCGTCTATAGCACGCACGGATCAGCCAGCTCGACGATGAAATCGCCGCGCGCGGAACACCGGCGTGACACGTCGCCGAGTGGTTCGGCCAATCGCGTCTCGTCCTGACGTCGACGTATTCGTTCGTACATTCGCTCGCCGGAACCAGCCGCGCGTTGTGCGAGACGTTACGCGACATGATGCACGTGATGCGCACCACGTGCCGCTGGCGGCCGCGATCAGTAGCGCAAGAACGCCGACGCCCACGTCAGTCCCGCGCCGAACGCGACGAGGCACACGAGGTCACCGCGCTTGATCTTGCCGATCTCGATCGCCTCGTTCATGCAGATCGGGATCGACGCGGCCGTCGTGTTTCCGTACTTCATGATGTTGTTGTGCGTCTTCTCGGCGGGGAGCCCGATCATCTGCGTGACCATCTGGTTGATGCGCAGGTTCGCCTGGTGCGGGATCAGCATGTCGACGTCGGCGAGCGTGAGCCCGTTCGCCACCAGGCCTTCCATGATCGCCTGCGGCATCCGCGTCACCGCGTGCTTGAAGACCTTCTTGCCGTTCATCTTCGGGAAGTGCTTGCCCTCCGCCATGACCTCGGCGGACAGCCTCGGCTGGCGCGCGCTCGCCGGATACTCGGTCCACAGGCTCTCAGCCTCCGCGCCGTCGGCATGGAGGTGCGTCGACATGATGAAGTGCTGGTCGTCGATCGCCCGCGCGATCACCGCCGCGCCCGCGCCGTCACCGAAGATCACCGTGACATCGCGGCCCGCCGTCGAGACGTCGAGGCCCGAGGAGTGGACCTCCGAGCCGATCAGCAGCACGGTCTTGTACTGGCCGATGCGGATGAAGGCATCCGCGATCGAGAGGCCGTAGATGAAACCGGTGCACTGCTGCCGGATGTCGAGGCAGGGAATGTCCTTGAGGCCGAGCGTGCGCTGCACGAACACGCCGGTGCCCGGGAAGAAGAAGTCGGGCGACAGCGTCGCGTAGATGATGAGATCGATGTCCTTCGGCTCGAGCCCGGAGCGCTCGATCGCCTGCTTGCTCGCGGCGGCCGCCAGGGAGCAGCCCGTCTCGCCTTCGCTGACCCACCGCCGCTCCTCGATGCCGGTGCGCTCGACGATCCAGTCGTGCGACGTCTCCATCTTCGTGGCGAGGTCGTGGTTCGTGACGACGCGGGTCGGCACGCTCATGCCCATACCCAGGATGCGGCTGCGATGCATCTGGACTGGCTACCACGGCGGCTCGGGCGAGATCGAGTCTCCGTCGTTCGTCCCGGTGTCCGGCTCGGTGACTCAGCGCGTCACGGTGTAGAGTTCGCGCATGCACATCCTGCTGGTGCGGCACGGCGAGACCGAATGGAACCGCGATGGTCGCTACCAGGGCCGGACCGACATTCCGCTGTCCGCCGACGGTGAGTCGCAGGTTCGCGCGCTCGGGCTTCGCCTCGCGCACGTCCCGATCACCGCCGCCGTGGCGTCGCCGCTGTCACGCGCGAAGCGGACCGCCGAAGCCGTACTCACCGGGCGCACGATCGAGCTCGAGCTCGATGAAGGACTCGTCGAGATCTCGCACGGCGCGTGGGAAGGCCAGCTCTCGAGCGACGTCGAGGCGGCGCATGCCGACATGCTCGGGCGCTGGCGGACGCTACCCGATCGCGACGTCCCCGCCGGCCCCGGCGCGGAGACCCTGGGCGACGTCGAGGCCCGCGCCTGGCCCGTGCTCGAGCGCGTCACCAGCCGACTC
>JALZOI010000212.1 GCA_030857245.1 Myxococcota bacterium | reverse complement strand
GCCTCCGCGCGCCTGGCGACCGCCGATCTCCGACTCCGGCCCGCGCGGCCTCCGCGCGCCTGGCGACCTCCCGAGCTGGCTACGGATCGAGCCGCGTGAGCTCTTCGGTCGCCGGGCGCGGCGGGACGACGAGCTGGGCCGTCTTGCGGCCGCGCCACGTGTTCGGCACGAGGAGGCGGAACGTCGAGCCCTTGCCGAGCTCGGACTCGAGCTCGACCTTCGCACCGAGGAGCTCGGCGAGCTTGGCCACGAGCGCGAGGCCAAGGCCGACGCCGCCGTAGCCGCGCTCGTCGCCGCGCTCGCCCTGGCGGAACGGCTCGAAGATCGCCTCGCGATCCTCGGGCGCGATGCCGATGCCGGAGTCCTCGACCGCGAGCTCGATGACGTCGCCGCGCTGGTGAGCGAGCACGCGGACGAGCCCACCGTCGGGCGTGAACTTCACGGCGTTCGCGATCAGGTTGACGAGGATGTGCGCGAGCCAGCGCTCGTCCGACAGGATCCGCGGCAAGTTCGGCTCGACCGCCGTCTCGAGCCGGAGGTTCTTCGTGCCGACCATGTACCAGACCGAGGCGGTGACGCGCTCGACCAGCTCGGTGAGGTTGACCATGGCGGGACGCGCGTCGATCTTGCCAGCCTCGGCGCGCGTCAGCTGGAGGACGTCGTCGACCAGGCCGAGCAGCGACTGCGCGCTCCGCTTGATCGAGGCGCACGCCTCCTTCTGCTTGTCGGTGACCGGGCCGTAGACGCCGGCGGCGATCACGTCGGAGAGCCCCTGCACGCCGTGGATCGGCGTCCGCAGCTCGTGGGTCATCGAGGCGACGAACTGGCTGCGCTGCGTGGCCGCCCGGATCAACTGGGCGGTGCGTCGCTCGAGGTCGGCTTCCTTGCCGCGCAGCAGCCGCAGCGTCGCTGCGCCGAACGCCGCCGGCACCCCGACGACGACCAGGCAGAACACGATCGCGGTGAACGCGTAGCCCGGTGATGGGACCATCCCGGGCGAGCCCGGCACCGGCGTCGGCGGCAGCACGCCGGTGGCGAGCAGCACCACCATCGTCGAGAACGACAGCGCGATGAAGCTCGCCATCAGCACGGTGATGCCGAGGTTCGTGAGCAACGACAGCGCGGAGATCAGGATCACGTACGTCGCGACGAGCGGGCTGTACGGTCCGCCGGTGAAGTAGATCGCGGCGGTCAGCAGCAGCGTGTCGGCGACCAGGCTGATGGCCTGCAGCTGCAGCACCCAGCGATCGCGCACCAGGGCGAGCGCCGCGAGGGACGTGGTGAGGAGCTTGACGCTGACGAGCCAGAGGAAGGCCCAGCGATACGGCGTGAGATCGAACAGCACCGTCGCGAGCGCGAGCAGCGCGAAGCCGAGCGCGACGACGTAGCCGGTCCACACGCCAAACCAGAGCTTCGACCGGTTGGCCGGAGTCTCCATCTCGGCGATGAAGTCGAGGTTCATGCGGCCTCGCTACTTGGTCTTGGTCTCGCCGAGGAGCTGCCGCACCTGCGACAGGAGCTCGACGAGATCGAAAGGCTTGCTGAGGTAGCCGTCCGCGAGCGTCCCGAGCTGGACGGTGCGGCTCGACTGATCTCGATCGGTGTAGACCGCACTCATCAGCAAGATCGGGACGTCCTTGCCGGTCGGGCGGCTCTTGATCTCGCGGACGACCTCGAAGCCGTTCTTGCGCGGCAGCTGGACGTCGACGAGCAGCAGGTCCGGGGCGTCGAGGTCGAACTTCTCGATGCCCTCGGGACCCGAGGAAGCTGCGACGGTCTCGTACCCGTTGGCCGTGAGGAAGTCCGACAGGATCATCTGGTTGATCGGATCATCTTCGACGACCAGGATCTTCTTCACGGTGGCTGAGGGTAGCAGGTATCAGGCACCCCGCGTCGGCGCGTCGACGCGCGCCATCCCCGCGCCGGGGCGCTTCCTACGTGAAGCGATTCGACGGCACCGGGCCACCGGCCCAGGCGCGTGACCGGGTGCCAGCCTCGGGGGGCCAGCAGCGGTCGACGAGCGCGTCGAAGCGGTCGAGTTGCTCGGCGACCAGATCGTCGCCGTCGAGGCCCGCCGAGCCGAGGATGTCCTCGGCGATCACCGCCGGCGGGCGGTCGTCCGCCGGAGCCGTCTGGACCTCCTGGCTCTCCGGATCGACGACGACGGCCTCGCCCCACGGCGGCGTGATCGTCTGGTAGAGGAGCGTCGTCACGTCGGCGGCGATCGGCGAGTCTTCCGTCCACGGGCTCGCATGGGCGAACACGATCTGGCCGGCCCGGCGCTGCAGCAGGCGCGCGATCTCGCTCTCCGGCAGCTCGCCGAGGTCGTACATCACGACGAGTCCCGGTGCCGGCGCGCCGATCGCGGGCCACGGCGCGATCGACAGCCCGAGCTTGCGAGCGACGGCGTGGGCGATCACCTCGTGGTTGTGACCGGGCGGCGCGTACACGCACGGCACGTCGAGCCCTTGCACGAGTCGCGCGAGGCGCTCGATGCCCGTCGCGATCCGCGCGACGGAGTCTCCGAGCCACGCGTAGCGGCCGTGCATCGGCTCGTCGAAGCCGTACGGCGACTGGTGCAGCAACAGGCCGCCGGTCAGCACGTAGTGCCAGCCGCGGAGATCCCGATCGTCGAGCAGCGTCGCGCCGCCGACGCGGTCCGCGCGCCGCACCATCTCCGCGAGCGCGCCCTGCATCGCCTCCTCCTCGGGCGTCTCGGGTGCCAGGTCGGGGGTGGCGGTGCGCGTGATATCGAGCCGGCCTGCCATCGCGGCGTTGAACGCGCGGAGGTAGCGGCACAGGAAGCTACTGGCGAGCAGCGCCGGATGCTCGTCGAGGATCGCGAGGGCGTCGGAGTACGCGAGCGCACTCTCGAGCGCGCTCACGAGCTCGCACAGGACCTCCTCGCTCTCGCCGACGAGCTCGAGGCAGCGCCACAGCACGGTGGCCGCGATGCCCGGTACGCCCGCATCGATCAGCGCGTAGCCGAGATCGTAGAGCTGATCCGGACTGTCCGGCTCGCGGACGACCGCCTGGGCGATCTCGGCGAGCGGCTCGGCACCTCGGCGCGTCGCGAGCTCGGCGAGCAGCTCGAGCCACGTCGGCAGCTCGGCCAGCTCGATGGTCTTGCCCGCCGGCCAGCCAAAGCCGGTGCGCAGCTTCGCGAACGCCGCCTGGTCCTCGCCGGCGGCGATCAGCGTCGCGATCTCCGCGGTGTCGTGCGCGGCCATGGTCATCCGGCGAGCCCGGTGAGGCGGCGCGACGCGTCCCACAGGCCCTGGCGCGTCGTGGCGTCGGTGGCGGCTGACGCCGGCTTGGTCGCGACACCGTCGCTGACGTACGAGCCCGATGGCGCATCGACGGACTCGGCGCTCGCGATCCGGACCGACGTCCTCGCGCCGGCATCGACGGGCGCGCCAGCGATCGGACCGAAGCCCTGGCGGAGCAGCTTCGTCGAGATCACGCCGGGGTGCAGGCTGTACGCGACGAGCTGCCGGGGGTCGTGCTGCTCGGCGAGCGACAGCGCGTGCATCACGTTGGCGAGCTTGGACTGGGCGTACGCCGCGTAGCCCGTCCAGCCGCTCGCGAGGTTGAGATCCTCGAGGTGGATCCGGCCCCGCCCGTGGGCGACGGACGACACGTCGATCACGCGCGACGGCGTCGCGGTCGCGCTCTCGAGCAGGCGCGGCAGCAGCAGCTCGGTGAGCAGGAAGCCCGCGAGGTGGTTGACCGCGAACGTGAGCTCGACGCCGTCGTCGGTCACCGTGCGCTCGGTCGCGAAGATGCCCGCGTTGTTGACGAGGACGTGGAGCGCCGGGAGCCGCTCGAGGATCTGGGCGGCGCCGTTGCGCACCGCCTTCTGCGAGCCGAGATCGAACGAGATGCCCTCGAGCGCCGCGCCCGGCAGCTCGCCGGCGAGCTCCGCGAGGGCGGCATCGACCTTCAGCTTGCTGCGACCGTGCAGGATCACCTTCATCCCCGCGGCGGCGAGCGCGCGGGCGGTCGCGCGACCGATGCCATCGGTGGACCCGGTGACGAGGACGACGCGGCGCTCGCTCATGGCGCGAACAATAGCCGAAACGCTCCGTGGTGCGTGCGTCAGCGCGCGCGCAGGGCTCGCGACACGACCGGCGGCACGCGGGGCTCGTGTGGCTCGGGCGGCTCCAGGGCGGTCGTCCGCGCCTGCGCCATCGCTGGCAGCTGCGGCGTCACGCCGGTCCACGCCTGCAGCTTCGCGAACGCGGCCTCGCGGTCCGCCGGGTCGAGCCGCGCGATCCGCGCGCCGTGCGTGCCCTGCTTCTGGACGACGACGAGCGAGTCGGTCGCGTTGCCGAGCTCGAACGGCCCAGCGGTCCACGGATCCCACTCGCCGTAGACGAACAGCAGGCGATGGCCCTCCTCCTTGACCCAGCGATCGATGTCGCGCATGGCCACGCCGCCGTCGTAGCTCGGCAGCTCGGTCGGCAAGGCCGCCGCGTAATCCGCGTCGGTGTAGCGGAGGTATGGATCGAGGTACGAGCCGCCGGAGTCCGGGTACCCGAGCTGCGCGTACGCCTGGTAGTAGTACGCCTCGAACGCCGCGATCCGGTCGTCCTCGTTGTCGCTGACCGGCGAGATCCGATCGAGGAACGCCCACATCTGATCATCGGAGGCCGTGGTCGCGGGGATCGACGCGCAGAACTGCACGCCGTAGTACTGCCAGAACGCCCACTCGAGGCTCGCGATCGACGACTCGACCGCGGGCCCGATCGCGATCCGCGTGTACGAGAGGTCGTCCTCCATCGCCTGCTCGATCGCGCGCGCTTCCATCGCCGCGCGCCGGTTCGCGAGCAGCTCGACCGCGGCCGCGCGGAGCGCGCCCCGGCACTCGGGCGTCCCGACGGTGTCGAGGAACGGGGCGTAGCGGAGATCGGGCGCGCCGAACGAGATCGGCGCGACGTAGGGCACGGTGCCATCGACGTCATCCGGGAAGAACCGGCGGTGGTAGATCGCGGTCATGCCGCCCTTCGAGCCGCCCGTGGTGAGGAACGCGCCCGGGTAGACGGTGCGCAGGGCCTGGATGATCCGGTGCTCGTCGATCGCCATCTGCTCGATCGTCAGCTTGCTCCAGTCCGCCGGCTCGGGCCGGGACTCGCCGAAGAAGCGGTGCTCGATCGAGATCTGGTTGGCCGACAGCAGCGCGGTCAGCTCGTACGGCCGGTCGATGTAGTAGTCCCAGTATCCGGACGTCAGGGCGATCATCGGCGCCGCCTCGTCCCGGTGGAGCAGCGAGACCCGCTGCTGGAACTTCGGACCGCCGACCGCCAGGTGGTCGACGGGCTGCTCGAAGCGCAGGACGTAGAAGGTGTAGCCGGGGGTGCTGGTCGGGGTTGCCTCGACGGTCACGCCCTCCAGGGCGCGCAGCTTGCCGACGAGGTCAGCGGGACCCGCATCGGGGCCGGCGGGATTGTCCCCACAGGCCGCCACGAGGCAGGCAGCAGTCAGCAGCCAGGTCGCACGGGTCATGAGGCTCCAGCCTGCCATGTCCTGGCCCGCTGCCACCCTGGCAGTCCTTGATAACCGCCGAGGCGCTCCCACCGCGCCGGTCTCCTTGCCATCCTGCAGACTTCCACGGTAGGCATTCGCCCCTATGGCTCTCTCCGTCGGTATTGTCGGCCTGCCCAACGTGGGCAAGAGCACGGTCTTCAACGCGCTCACCGCCGGCAAGGCCGAGGCTGCGAACTATCCGTTCTGCACGATCGATCCGAACGTCGGTGTCGTGCCCGTCCCGGATGACCGCCTCAAGCGGATCGAGAAGCACGTCAAGACGCAGAAGATCATCCCCGCGATCGTCGAGATCGTGGACATCGCCGGGCTCGTGAAGGGCGCGTCGACCGGGGAAGGGCTCGGGAACAAGTTCCTCGCCAACATCCGCGAGACCAACGCGATCCTGATGATGGTGCGCTGCTTCGACGACCCCAACGTCATCCACGTCGCGGGCTCGGTCGATCCGATGCGCGACATCGAGATCATCGAGCTCGAGCTCGCGCTCGCCGATGTCGAGACCGCGGAGAAGCGGCTCAAGAAGGCATCGGGCCTCGCGAAGACGGGCAACAAGGAGGCCAAGATCGAGGCCGCGCTCGTCGAGCGGGTCTACAACCAGCTCCAGGCCGGCAAGCCCGCGCGTCAGCTCGAGCTCTCCGACGATGATCGCAAGACGGTCGCGACGTATGGCCTGATGACGTCGAAGCCGGTGCTCTACTGCTGCAACGTCGGCGAAGGTGATCTCCCGAACGGCAACGCGTGGAGCGACCTCGTCAAGGCGCGCGCCGCGGCCGAGGGCGCCGGCGTCGTGATCCTGTGCGGCAAGGTCGAGTCCGAGCTCGCCGAGCTCGCGCCCGAGGATCGTGCCGAGCTGCTCGCGTCGTACGGCCTCACCGAGCCTGCGCTCGCGTCACTCGCGCGCGAGTGCTACCGCCTGCTCGGCCTGCAGTCGTACTTCACCGCGGGCGAGAAGGAAGTCCGCGCGTGGACGGTCAAGAAGGGCGCGACCGGCCCCGAGGCCGCCGGCGTCATCCACACCGACTTCGAGAAGGGCTTCATCCGCGCCCAGGTGTACTCGCTCGCGGATCTCGAGCAGCACGGCAGCGAGGCCGCCATCAAGGCCGCCGGCAAGCTCCGCATCGAGGGCAAGGAGTACATCGTGCAGGACGGCGACATCATGCACTTCCTGTTCAACGTCTGATCGCGCTCGCGAACCAGGTCACCACCGTGCACGGGACGCGCCCGGCCTCGTCGGTGAGGCCGGCGACGCGGTCCGCGAGCGCCGCGCGGATCGGCTCGACGTCGACCCCCGCGAGCTCGTAGCTCGACCCGAGGAACGCCCAGACCTCCTCGAAGCTGCCGCCGAGATCGATCGCGCAGCGCTCGAACGTGACGTCCCAGCCGGCGAACAGCGCGCCCCACCCCGCCTCCGACTTCGTCCGCGGATCGCCCAGCCGCGGGATCGCGGCGAACCTCGACGCGCCGAGCTCGAGGAAGCGATGGAACGCATCGTCGCCCGTCGCCGTCGGCCCGCCGCCGAGCACCGCGTGGAAGCCGCCGCCCGCCACCAGCACCCGCGCCAGCTCGTCGACGATCACCTCCGGCTCGTCCATCAGCATGAACGCCAGGTGCGAGACCGCCGCGTCGAAGCTCGCGCTCGCGAACGGCAGCGCCTGCGCCCGCGCCCGCGCCCGCGGTCGCCGACTTCGCGCCAGCTCCTCGCCCGCCACGTCGATCCCGACGGGCCGACACCCGCGGGCCGCCAGCACCTCGAGCAGGTGCCCATCGCCGCACCCCACATCGAGCACCCGCGATCCGACGGCGGCGCGCTCCGCGAGCCGGCGATAGCTCTCGCCTCTCGCGAGCGCCGCCGACATCGCCCCGGGCCGCGCTGCATGAAAGGCCCGCACGAAGGCCTCGCCCGCGCCGGGGTCAGGGTCAGACACTACTTGCACAACCAGCGGTGGCCAAGTCCCGGAGATCGCGCGGCCGCGGGGGTCAGACACAACTTGCACAACTTCCTCGCCGCCAGAGCCGGAGCCCCGTGCGGGCACCAAGTCGTTGGGTGGCATCGACGTGCGGGCACCAAGTCGTTGGGTGGCATCCGGCTCGCCGACGATCTCACGATGGGGCCGGCGCAGGTTTCACAAGTTGTGTCTGACCCCATCGCGCTTGGAGTTCTCGCGACTTGGCCGCCGCAAGTTTCGCAAGTAGTGTCTGACCCCTGCGCTCTGGCATCCTCATGGTGACGCTGGCGGCGGCCTCGTGGGGCACGTGGAGCCTGTTCCTGCGCCCCACGGGTCTGTCGGCAACGGTGACCGCGCCGATCATCTTCCTGGTGATGGGCCTCGCCGCGCTGCCGTTCACGCGGCAGCTGCCGGCCGCCCGCTGGGATCGCCGCGCCGTGGCGCTGCTCCTCGCGAACACCGCGTTCGACGCGCTCAACGTCCTGACGTTCTTCGCCGCGCTCAACTACACGACCGTCGCGATCGCGGTGCTCTCGCACTACGTCGCGCCGATCCTGATCGCGCTCGCCGCGCCGTTCATCGACCGCACGCGGACGCGCGGCGTCGTACCGGCGGCGGCCGTCGCGCTCGCCGGCCTCGTGATCGTCCTCGAGCCGTGGCGCGCCCCCGCCGACGGCGCCGCGATCGGCGCGGGGCTCGGGCTGATCTCCGCGCTCTGCTACACCGGCAACGTGTTCTGCGTGCGCGGCCTCGCGGTGCGGGTCGGGGCCACGCGCGGGATGGCGTATCACTCGCTGCTCGCCGCGATCCTGCTGTCACCGCTGCTGATCACCGGCGCCGGCGCGGTGTCGGCCGGCGATCTCGGCCTGCTCGCGATCGGCGCCGCGACGATCGGCTGCGCCTCCGGCGTGGTCTTCACGCTGGGGCTCGTGCGGATCGGCAGTGCTCGTGCGGCGGTCCTCACGTTCGCCGAGCCGCTGGTCGCGGTCGCGGTCGGGGTGCTGGTGTGGGATGAGGTGCTGCGTCCGCTGGCCGTGCTCGGCGGCGCGATGGTCCTGGGCGCCGGCATCCACGTTGCACGCAAGGCGGGCTAACATTCATGCCCATGCCGCGCGTCACCATCGCGATGCCCGCCTACAACGAGGAAGCCTACATCGAGGCCTGCATCCGCAGCGTGCAGGCCCAGGATTACCCCGCCGATCAGATCGAGATCCTGATCGCCGACGGTCGCTCCACGGACCGCACCCGGGAGATCCTTGCACGTCTGGCCGAGGCAGATCCGCGCATCCGCACGGTCGACAATCCGGCCCGCCTCCAGGCCGCCGGCCTTGGCCTGCTGGTCAAGGAGGCGACCGGCGACGTCATCGTCCGCATGGACGTCCACGCCGAATACGCCACCGACTACGTCCGGCAGTGCGTCGAGGCGCTGGAGCGGACCGGCGCCGAAAATGTTGGGGGCGCCCAGCGCGCGAAGGCGAAGACGTTCTTCCAGCGCGCCCTGTGCGCCGCACTCGAGAGCCCGCTCGGCGTCGGCGGCGCGAAGTACCGGTCGAGCGAGGCCGAGGGCTACGTCGACACCGTCTTCCTCGGCGCCTTCCGTCGCAAGGTGTTCGAGACGATCGGCCTGTGGGACCCCGGCGCGATCACCAACGAGGACGCCGAGCTCAACCAGCGCATCCTCGACGCGGGCGGCCAGATCTACCTGTCGCGCGACATCGTCGTGCACTACTTCCCGCGCGACTCGTTCAAGAAGCTCGCGAAGCAGTACTACAAGTACGGTCGCGGCCGCGCCCGCACGCTCCTCAAGCTCGGCACCGTGCCGACGCTCCGGCCGTTCGGGCCGTTCCTCATGGTCAGCGGCGCCGCTGCCATGCTGATGTTCCCGCCCGCGTGGCCGCTGCTCCCCGCGGCGGTCGCGACCTACGCGCTCGTCACCGGCGCCGAGGCCGTCCGCGTCGGCAAGCACCTCGGCCCCGCCGCCATCCCGACCGTGTGGGCGATGTTCCCGACGCTCCACGTCTCGCACGGCGTCGGCGTCGCCGCCGGCTTCCTCAAATATCTGGTGAAGCCCGACTGGCCGGCGCAGCCCGAGGTCGTGGCGCCTCGCCAGCCCGCGCTCCGCGCCGTCTGACGCAGCGGAGCCGAGATCGCCGGTCGCCAGCTCCAGCTCAGCTGGGGAGCCTGGCCTTGCCCGTGGGATCGATCTCGATGAGGGAGCGCTGGTGGGCGAGCTGGACGCCAAGGGCGATGCGGTCGGTGACGACGTCGGTGATCCGGGCGAACCCGAGGAGGCGAGCCGCGTCGCGGACGAGCTCGGCGGCGCCGATCGAACCGGCGGCGCCCGCCGAGCGCTCGACGACGATGCGCGCCGCGGCGGCGAGCTCGGCGAGCGGCACCTCGCCGATGTCACGACGGGCGGCGGGTCCGCTGCCGGCCACCCGCACGGCCGGGACGCCCGCGGGATCCTGATCCATCCGCCAGACGACGTTCTGCTCGTCGCCGAGCCGACCGCGACCGAGGAGCGCCGCGCGGACCTGGTCGGTCACGCGCTGGGTGACGCGCCCGATCCCGAAGTACGCGCCGACCCGGCGCGCGAGCAGATCGATGGTCATCGGCGCCTCGGCGGCGAGCACCTGCTCGACCACCTTCCCGAGCTCCGGCAGGTGACGGGGCGCGAACAGGTCGTCGGGCGCGCGCCGGCCGGCCGGGATCGCGGCGACCATGTAGGGACCGATCGCGATCGTGCCGCGAGCGATCCGGATCGGCGAGCTGCCGGTCGCGAGCTGCGGGGCGCTGTCGGAGGACGCGCTGACCACCGGTGTGGCCTCGGTCCGCCCTCCCGCGATGATCGCCTCGACGCCCGACACGCGCGGTGGGATCCGGGCGACCACGGGTGCGGATCCGGCGGCGAGTGGCGCGCGCTGCGGGCG
>JALZOI010000817.1 GCA_030857245.1 Myxococcota bacterium | reverse complement strand
GCTCACTGGTCGCACGCGGCCTGCCTCTCCACCGAAGTGAAGAGCACGCCGCCGACCGCCGAGGCCGCCTCAGAAATGGGGCGATGTAATTGTCGCCGGCGGGGAGATGTAATTGTCGCTCAGCACTGGTCCCGCTGGCCACTGGACGCAGTTCGCCCTCGCCACTCCAATCGTGTTCGGCCCGGGCATCCGCTTCCTGCGCCTTGCATGGGCAGCGCTACGGCACCGCAGCGCTGACATGAACACGCTCATCACGATTGGTGTCCTTGCCGCGTGGGGCTATTCGACGGCCACACTCTTCATTTCCGCCTTCTCGTCGCACGCAGGGCACGGCTCGCTGCCACACCTGTACTTCGAGGCGGCCGCCGCGATCATCTCATTCGTCCTTCTCGGCAAGCTGCTCGAGACCCGCGCTCGCAAGCGACTCTCCGATGCAGTACGCGGCCTCGTCGCGCTCGTTCCGAAGACAGCACGTCGCGTGAACGCCGACGGGACCACGACGGACGTCGAGGTCCGTGCTCTCTCCGCAGGCGACCGCGTCATCGTTCGTCCAGGAGAGCGCATCGCGACGGATGGCAAAGTCGTCAACGGTGCGTCGGCGGTCGACGAGTCGATGCTGACCGGAGAGAGCCTTCCCGTCGATAAGGCTATCGAATCGCTCGTGTTCGGCGGGACACTGAACCAGAGCGGCGCGATCACGATGGAGATCACGCGCACGGGAAGCGACACCGCACTCGCGCGCATCGTCGAAGCGGTCGAACAGGCGCAGGGGTCGCGTGCGCCGATCGCACGGCTTGCAGACGTGATCAGCAGCTACTTCGTCCCGATCGTGATCGGGCTCGCGACGGTCGCGCTCGTCGCGTGGTTCGCCATTGACCCGACGTCGGGTGGCTTTGCCGTCGCCGTGGAGCGCTTTGTGGCGGTCCTCGTCATCGCCTGCCCGTGTGCGCTAGGCCTCGCGACACCCGCTGCCGTAGCGGTCGGCACCGGGCGAGGCGCCGAGCTGGGCATCCTCGTCAAGGGTGGTGCCGTGCTCGAGGCGGCAAGTCGCATCGACACCGTCTTGCTCGACAAGACCGGCACCGTCACCGAAGGCAAGCCAGCGCTCACCGACGTCATCGACGTGTCAGGCCGCGGCGAGCTCGAGCTTCTCGCGCTCGTCGCCGCGGTCGAGCGGCAGAGTGAGCACCCGGTGGGGCAGGCCATCGTCTCGGGTGCAGAGGAGCGCGGCGCGTCAAGCCTCGAGGCCTCGAGCTTCGCGATGCAGCCCGGCGCCGGTGTCGAAGGTACCGTCGCAGGCGTCGACGTCCGCATCGGCACGACCGCATGGATGGCGGCTGCCGGCATCCCGACCTCCGCGCTCGACGGTTCAGCGCACGAGCTCGCCATGCGTGGCCGCACGCCATCGTTCGTCGCGATCGACGGTCGGCTTGCCGGCATCATCGCGATCGCAGACCGCCCGACTGCGGAGGCGATGCGCGTGATCGCCGAGCTCAAGACGATGGGTATCGACGTCGCGATGGTGACCGGCGATCGGGCTGAGACGGCACGCGCTGTCGCCAGCGAGCTCGGCATCGAGCGCGTGTTCGCCGAGGTTCGCCCGGAGGAGAAGGCGAAGGTCGTCGCCGACGAGCGCGCCCGAGGTCGTGCCGTCGCGATGGTTGGTGACGGCATCAACGACGCACCGGCGCTCGCTGGTGCTCACGTCGGCATCGCGATCGGGAGCGGGACGGACATTGCCGTCGCTGCCGCGGATATCGCACTGCTCCGCGGCGGTATCGCTTCCCTACCGCAGGCGCTTCGCCTGGCTCGCTCGACGCTCCGTACGATCCGCCAGAACCTCTTCTGGGCGTTCGTCTACAACGTCATCGGGATCCCGATTGCCGCGGGCGCACTCTACCCGGCGACCGGCTGGCTGCTGTCACCCATCCTTGCGAGCGCAGCCATGTCGCTGTCTTCCGTATCCGTGCTTGTAAACTCGCTGCGGCTGCGACGGTTCGCGCGTACACTGGGACGATCCGATGTCTGAGCAAGCATCCGAGGCTGACGAGACGCCCGAGGTTCGGCCGACCAAGCAGATCGTCGCGACACTGGTCGCCAATCACCGCGAGTTCCTCAAGTTCGTCGAGCGTCGCGTGGGCAATCGGGATCTGGCCGAAGAACTCCTCCAGAACGCGTTCGTGAAGAACGTCGAGAAATTCGACACCGTGCGAGAAACCGCGGTCGGCTGGTTCTACGCAGTCCTTCGCAACGCGATCATTGACTACCGTCGCCGCAAAGCCGTTGCAGATCGGCGTCTCGCAACCTTGGCCGCCGATGTCGAAGCAAACGCCGAACGCGATGACGAGCTCCATCGAGTCGTGTGCAAGTGCGTGGCCGACATCGCGACCACCCTCAAGCCCGAATACGCTGATGCACTTCTTCGCATCGAGGTCGAGGGCGTCTCCGTCAAGGACTACGCGGAACAGATCGGCATCTCGACAAGCAACGCGGGCGTGCGGGTGTTTCGAGCGCGCGAGGCGCTGCGCAAGCAGGTAGTCCGCGCGTGCGGCACCTGTGCCGATCATGGATGCCTCGATTGCACGTGTGTGAAGACGCCGACGGGGTCGTCGGGCTGCGGCCAGCTGACCTAGCGAGGAACCGCACTTTCGCCAGCTCGTTCTCGTGCGCGGCCTGCTTCGAGGTCAAGCCTCGTGCCGCTTCCCTGCTCGCTACTGGCGAGTGACCCGAGCCTTGGGGGCCACTGCGCGGCAGGTGCAAGCTGCGCCAGACCACGTACACCGCAGGCACGACGAAGAGCGTGAGGATCGTGAGTGATACGAGCCCGCCCCACAGCGGTGCGGCGATCCGCTTCGCGAGGTCCGAACCCACTCCGTCATCGAGCAAGATCGGCAGCAGCCCGAACACGTTGGCGAGGACGGTCATCAGCAACGGCCTGACGCGCTTCACCGCCGCTTCGAGCGAGTGTTCGACAAGCTCGGCAACGCCCGTGATCGTGCCCGCAGCCCTCCCCTTCACCCAGGCCTCATCGAGGTAGACGACCATGCGGAACCTGTCAACGAGTTTGAGACACCGGAGAGCATTAGTTTAGTGAATCGATTGTGGGCTGAGCATCGGCTCCTGTCTTGGGCTTGTTGATCCACACGGCCGACGGCAGTGCAGGCGGACGAG
>JALZOI010000816.1 GCA_030857245.1 Myxococcota bacterium | reverse complement strand
CCGCCGCGCTGCCCGCGCTCGGGCACGCGTTGCAAGCCGACGCGCGCGCGCACGCGGATCGGTGGGGCAAGTCCGAGGTCGGCGCGCTGATCTGGGATCATCGCACCGGCTACGTCGAGGCGCTGGTCGGCGGCCGCTCCTGGGATCCCGAGGTCAAGGAGATCGGTCGCTTCGACCGCATCCTGCAGAGCTGCCGCCAGCCCGGCTCCGCGTGGAAGCCGGTCCTCTACGGGGCCGCGCTCGATGCCGCGGCGATCACGCCTGGCACCCCGCTGCGCGATGCTCCGATCGCCGAGTACAACGAGGTCACGAACGTCCACTGGAAGCCGAGGTCGGGGAACCGGTTCCGCGGCGTCGTGCTCGCGCAGGACGCCCTCGCGGCGTCGCTCAACGCGCCGGCGATCGACGTGCTCGATCGGGTCGGCGGCGCGGCGGTGATCGCGTTCGCGAGGCGGCTCGGGATCTCGGCGGAGATCGCCGACGTTGGCCCGATGGCGCTCGGCGCCTCGTGCGTCAAGCCGATCGAGCTCGCCCGCGCCTACGCCGTGATCGCGCGGCGCGGCTGGGCCGTCGCGCCCCGGTTCGCGGTCCGCGTGCGCCGCGGCGAGATCGTGCTGTTCGACGCCGCGGTCCCCGAGGATCCCTGGCTCGACCCGGCGCGCCGCTTCGACCGGCTCGCCGCGACCGCCGGCCAGGATCCCGACGAGCGCCAGGGTGCCGAGGGCGGCCGGCTCGTCGACGAGCGCATCGCGTTCCAGCTCCAGGACATGATGGCCGCGGTGGTCACGCGCGGGACGGCGAGCGCGGCGCGTGAGCTCGGCCGGCCCGCCGCTGGCAAGACCGGGACGACCAACGACAACACCGATGCGTGGTTCATCGGGTTCACGGGGCGCGCGCTCGCCGCCGTGTGGCTTGGCTTCGACGCGCCCACCCGCAAGCTCGGGCACGACGGCGACGGCGCCCACGCGGCGCTGCCGCTGTGGATGCGGGCCATCCGGATCGCCGAGGGTGCACGTCCCCGCGTCGCGGTCCCCGGGGCGCCGCCTGCGGGCCTCGAGCGGGTGACGGTCGACCGCGAGAGTGGCCTGATCTCGGCGCGCGGCGCGGGTGGCCTGGCGCTGTGGTTCCGCGCAGGGACGGCTCCCACGGAGGTCTCGGGCCAACCCGGCACATCTCCGACAGATTTCGGCCGCAGCGCCCGCGAGTTCTGACCGGTCCGGCCTAGGGGCTTCCCGGGTCGTGGGTGGTATGCTGCCAGCGCATGTTCGGCATGGGCGGAACCGAGATCATCGTGATCTTGATCGTGGCCCTTCTCTTCCTCGGGCCTGACAAGCTGCCCGCGGCGGCGAAGACGATCAGCAAGGGCATCCGCGATATCAAGAAGCAGACGCGCTCGCTGCAGAACCAGATCGAGGGCGACGAGCAGATCGGTGGCGCCATCCGCGACCTCAAGAGCGCGCTGCGCGGGGATGAAGCCCCCGCCAAGATCCGGCCGATCAAGCCACGCAAGCAGGTCGTCGAGGACGCCGCCGCCGGGGTGCTCACGGCGCACGCCGTCGAGGCTGCCGAGGCGGCACCCGGCGAGGCCGCGGTCGGCGCTGGTGATGCGGGCGATGTGGTGGCCGCGCTCGCGCCGGCCGACCCCGACGCGCCGCCGCCGGCACCATCGCTGCGGATGCCGCCGACCGCCGGTGAGTCCGACCCTGTCGAGGACCCGAGCGATGACGCCGACCTCGCCGCCCTCGTGAAGCCCGCGCCCGGCACGATCGCCAAGGGCCGCTGAGCATCATGGCCGACGCCGCCCGCGCAAGTACCGACGACATCGACCCGCCTCCGGACGCCGATCTCGAGTCGAGCCGGATGCCGTTCCTCTCGCACCTCCGCGAGCTCCGCGATCGCGTGCGCAACGCGGCGATCTTCTTCACGCTCGCCTTCGCGCTCTGCTTCTACTTCGCACAGGAGATCTACGACTGGCTGCAGGTCCCGATCTCCGACGCATGGTCGAAGCACCCGAACCTGCCGCCGTTCAAGATGAACTTCGCGACGCTGACCGAGCCCTTCTGGGTCAACATGTCCGTCGCGCTGTGGGCGGGCATCTTCGTCGCGTCGCCGTTCATCTTCTATCAGATCTGGAAGTTCATCGCGCCCGGCCTCTACAAGCGCGAGCGCAAGATCGGGGTGTCGTTCGCGATCTTCTCCGCGCTGTTCTTCGTCGGCGGCGCGCTGTTTTGCTACCACTTCGTGCTCGGCCGGATCTACGAGTTCCTGCTCGGGTACGCCAGCAAGGACACCGCGCCGGTGCTGATGCTCCAGGGCTACCTGGATCTCACGCGCGACATGATGCTGGCGTTCGGCGCGGTCTTCGAGCTGCCGCTCGCGATCTACTTCCTCGCGATGATCGGGATGGTCACGCACCGCGGGCTGTGGAAGTTCAACCGGTGGTTCGTCGTGATCGCCTTCGTCGTCGGCGCGATCCTGACGCCGTCGCCCGACGTCGTCTCGCAGATCATGATGGCTGCGCCGATGATCGCGCTCTACAACTTCTCGATCATCCTGGCCTGGGGCGTCACCCGGAAGCGCGAGAAGGCGCAGGCCGAGCTCCTCGCGCGCGAGTCCGCCGCGGATGCCGCCGAGCGCGAGCGCCGCAAGGCCCGCGGCCTCCCCGAGACCGCACCCGACGACGACGACGACGACGACGACGACGACTGACCCGCGGCGCCGCGTCCGTCGCTCGTCCGTCGGCTCGCGGCGCGTCGCGCGCCGACGTCAGCCGCGGCTGGTGCCGCTGACTCGGTCCCACGGGATCTTGCGGAACCACACGTACGCGATGCCCGCCGCGAGCACCGCCCACAGCAGCATCGACGTGATCCCGATGGTCCGGTGCTTGTCCCGCTTCGCCTCGAGCTGCTGCGCCCGCACCTGGTCGAGCACCTCGTAGCGCTCGGGCGAGTCCGCCTGCGCATGGGCCGCGCGCACCGCGCCATCGATCTCCGCCGACGCCGCGTCCTCGCGCATCCCCGCGATGATGTGCACCGGCACGAACGCCAGCAGCACGGACAGGAAGACGCCGGCGGCGAAGTGGCCGCGGTTGAGCGAGCCCGCCGTCGCGGGCGCACCCGGCTCGGCCACCGCCGACATCATCACGGGCGTGCGCCGCGTGAGCTGCGGCGACGTCGGCGTTGCGGC
>JALZOI010000815.1 GCA_030857245.1 Myxococcota bacterium | reverse complement strand
GTCCCCACGCCGGGGCGGCGCGCGGCGCGATCCGGCGCCGCCACTCGTAGTGGCCGACCGGCGGCGGCACCGGCAGCTCGCGGCCGTCGAGCAGCGCCTGCAGCGTCAGGGCGTTGCGCACCGCGTGACCCTCGGCGTCGTTGTCGAAGTAGATGTGGACGTCGCGACCCTCGGCGACCCAGCGCCGGATGTCGTCGGCCCACCGCCGCAGGTGCGGCACGCTGTAGCTCGACGCGTACTTGCGGGTGTGGCCATGCAGGCGCGCGTACACGAGGTCGGTCGTGACCTCGCGCCACATCGGGAAGTCGGGTGCGTCACCCATGCACACCGCGAGGCCGGCCGCGTGCAGCCGTTCGGCGACCGCGGGCACGAACCACGAGCGATGCCGCAGCTCGAGCGAGTGGCGGACCTCGGGCCACAGCCGCAGCGCGCGCGCGAAGTCATCGATGCGTGCGAGGTCGACGCCGAAGTTGCTCGGCAGCTGCCAGACGACGGCGGCGAGCTTGTCGCCGAGGCCCTTCGCCTGATCGCGCAGCCGCACGATCGACTCGTCGCACTGCTTCAGCCGCTTGTAGTGCGTGACGAAGCGATGCCCCTTGAACGCGAACCGGAAGCCCTCCGGCGTCTCGCGGCGCCACTTCTCGTACGTCTCGGGTTTGACCTGCGTGTAGAACGAGCCGTTGATCTCGAGCGCGGTGAACGCAGTCGAGGCGATCTCGAGCCACCGCCGCACCGGCGCGTCGGCGTACAGGTGCTCTCGCCAGCCTGGATAGACCCAGCCGCTGGTGCCCACGTAGACGCGCGCCATCCTCCTCAGGCGTTCAAGACCTGCGCCGATCTCACGTGGCACCTCCTTCGCATCAAGTCCGCGCATGGCTCGCAGCACGGCGGCGCAAAAGCTCGCCAAGTACCGCTCGATGCGCGACTTCGGCAAGACCGCCGAGCCGAGCGGCGCGACGCCGCCGGCGCCGGCCGCGCAGGCTGAAGCGCTCTCGTTCGTGATCCAGAAGCACGCCGCGCGACGTCTGCACTACGACTTTCGCCTAGAGCTCGGCGGTGTCCTGCTGTCCTGGTCCGTGCCGAAGGGCCCGAGCCTGTCGCCCACCGAGCGCAGGCTCGCGGTGCGCACCGAGGATCACCCGCTCGACTACGCCGACTTCGAGGGCATCATCCCGCAAGGCCAGTACGGGGGCGGCACCGTCGTCGTGTGGGATCGCGGCACGTGGGAGCCCGAGGGCGACCCCGACGAGGCGCTCGAGAAGGGGCGGCTGGCGTTCCGCCTGCACGGCACGAAGCTGGCCGGCAAGTGGCACCTGATCCGCACGCGCGGCGACGGCAAGCACGACAACTGGCTGCTCTTCAAGAGCCGGGACGAGGCCGCGAACGAGGTCCTCGACATCGTCGCCGCCCAGCCCGAGAGCGTGGTGACCGGCCGCACCGTCGAGCAGATCGCGGCCGCCCCCGATCGCGTGTGGCAGTCCAACCGCGTCGCCGAGCCGACGGTCGCGCAGAAGCGCGCCGCGCGATTCGCGAGTGCACAGCGCTCCCCGAAGCCCGCGGCGGCGACCACGGCGAAGCCGGCCTCGATGGTCGCGAAGCCGGCGCAGAACACCGCGGAGCTGCTCGCGCTCGTCGCGAAGCTGCCGCTCGGCTACCAGCTGACCAACCTCGACAGGGTGCTCTACCCCGAGCAGGGCATCACCAAGGGCCAGCTGATCGCGTACCTCGCCGTCGTCGCCGAGTGGATGCTGCCGCACGTCGCGGATCGTCCGCTCACCCTCGTGCGCTGTCCCGAGGGCCGCAAGAAGCCCTGCTTCTTCCAGAAGCACGTGCTCGCCGGCTCGCCCAAGGCGATCGAACCGCTGCCGATCATCGAGGAGAGCGGCGAGCTCGTCGAGTACATGAAGATCCACGACATGCCGGGGCTCGTCGCGCTCGCGCAGCTCGGCACGCTCGAGATCCACACGTGGGGCTCGCGCGCCGACAAGCCGGAGCGCCCGGACCTCATGGTGTTCGATCTCGATCCCGACGTCGGGCTCGGCTGGGAGCGGATCGCGCTCACCGCCTTCGAGCTCCGGCGCCGGCTCCACGACATCGGCCTCGAGAGCTTCCTCAAGACCACCGGGGGCAAGGGGCTCCACGTCGTGGTGCCGGTCGAGCGCCGCCAGGACTGGGACGAGTTCAAGAACTTCACGAAAGCGTTCGTCGAGGCGATGGAGCGCGACGAGCCGCACCTCTACACCACGAACATGGCGAAGCGGGCGCGCAAGGGGAAGATCTTCCTCGACTACCTGCGCAACGGCCGCAACGCGACGTTCATCGCGCCGTACTCGCCGCGCGCGCGCGATGGCGCACCGGTCGCGGTGCCGATCACGTGGGAGGAGCTCGCGCACGGTGTCGATCCACTGGCGCTCAACACCGCGAGCGTGCCGCGGCGGCTCGCCGGCCTCGCGGTCGATCCGTGGAAGGACATCTACAAGGTCAAGCAGGCGATCACCGCCGCTTCCTGGAAAGCAGTCGGAGGGAAACCATGAACCGCACGTCCGATACGAACGTCATCGAGCACCGACTGCTCGAGCTCGCGTACACCACGGACGCGAAGATCACGCCCGGCGTGCTGGCGTACTTCGCGCCGTGCTCGATCGAGGACGCCGAGCGCGTGCTCGACAACCTGACCGCGCGCGAGCGGATCAGCATGGACGTCGATGATGACGGGCAGGTCACGTACAACGTGCCGGATCGCCAGAAGCTCACGCCGCGAGCGGAGCCCGTACGCGCGACCGCGCTGGTCCGCATGGCGTCGACGCCGCTCGCGCTCCGCGGCGGTCGCGAGGCGAGCCCGGTGCTCGCCGGCATCTTCAGCATGTTCGTGCCCGGCGCCGGGCAGCTCTACAGCGGACGGGCGGTGGCAGCGCTGCTGTGGTTCCTCGTCGTCACCGCGGGCTACGCGTTGATCCTGCCCGGCCTCATCCTCCACATCTTCTGCGTCGTCTCGGCGGCGAGCTCGGCGCACCGGCTCAACTCGACGGTCACGCGCCTGCAGCTCGCTCGCGGCGAACCCGCGCCCACGTGACCTGAACCCTCGAGTGCATGTGCGCTGACCCGGCGCGTGGCGTCAGCAGGCGTTGCACGCCGCGGGCAGCGAGGTGCAGCCGGCGCCGGTGTCGCACGCCGCCGGGCCCGGGC
>JALZOI010000814.1 GCA_030857245.1 Myxococcota bacterium | reverse complement strand
ACCTCGGGCGGACCGCGGGGCGCACCAGTCGCCAGCAGCCCGCGGTGCCCCCGCCCGAGGACCCCGCGCCCCCGGAGCGCGGCGTCGTGCGGCGGTTCCTCCACGGCGCGCTGTTCGAGAACGTCGGCCTCAAGTTCCTCTCGATGGTGCTCGCCGTCACGGTCTTCCTGCTCGTCAACACCGACAAGGACCGGGAGATCACGGTGCGTGTCGGCGTTCGCTACGAGTACCCGGCCGACAAGGTGCTGGTCTCCGAGCAGCTCGATGAGGTCCGCGTCACGATCAAGGGACCGTGGCGCCGGCTCCGCGAGTTCGACGAACGCGAGCTCGGCCGGATCCGCCTCGATCTCGCGAGCGCGCCGACCGGCGAGGTGGCGATCACGAGCGACATGGTCAGCCTGCCGCCCGGGCTCAGCGTGACGTCGATCAGCCCGCGTAGCGTGCGCGTCGCCTTCGACAAGCGGGTCGAGAAGACCGTCGAGGTCAACCCCGCCGTCACCGGGCGGCCGCAGCACGGCTATGTCGTGGCGGAGATCAAGGCCGTGCCGCCCACGATCAAGGTGCGCGGCGGCGAGCGCCTGCTCGCGGCGCTCAGCGCGATCCGCACGAGCGAGGTCAGCCTCGAGGGGCGGACCGAGACCTTCGAGACGCTCGCCGAGCTCGCGCCGCCCGACGGCGTCTCGGTCGACCCGACGCTGCGCGTCGCCGTCAACATCCGCATCGAAGAGGAGCTCGTCACCCGCAAGGCGCCGAGCCTGATCGTCACGCTGCAGGGCGAGGGCGTCGATCCGAACCGCTGGACGATCACCCCGCCGCAGGTCGAGGTCGTGCTGACGGGGACGCTGCTCGCCGTCGAGAAAGCGCGGAGCGCCATCGCCGCGTACGTGAAGGTCTCGCCGGCCGAGCGCACGACGCGTGAGGTGCAGGTAGGCCTGGATGGGTTACCGCCCGGTGTTGGCGTCCGTATCTCACCCGAGCGGGTGAAGGTCAGGCCGGTTCGTTAGGCCGGTCCGTTAGGCCGCCTGACACCGGCCCGCCGCCACGCCGATCAATGCTACCAACGACGGTGATGAGCAACGGTCGTACTCTGTTTGGCACCGACGGCATGCGCGGCGTCGCGAACCTCGAGCCGATGACCAGCGGCACGGTGATGCGGCTTGGCATGGCGATCGCCGCCCGGCTGCGGCAGCCCGGTCGTCACACGCGCATCGCGATCGGCAAGGATACGCGCCTGTCGGGCTACATGTTCGAGTCCGCGCTCGCCTCCGGTATCGTCGCGATGGGCGCCGACGTCTGGCTGACCGGACCGCTGCCGACGCCGGGGATCGCGTTCATCACGTCGTCGATGCGCTGCGATGCTGGCGTCGTGATCTCGGCGTCGCACAATCCATTCGAGGACAACGGCATCAAGGTCTTCGCGCGCGACGGCTACAAGCTGCCCGACCACGTCGAGGCCGAGATCGAGACCCTGATGTCGTCGCCCGGGCTCGACGGGCTGCGCGCCTCGCCGTCGGACGTCGGGTACAGCCGCAAGATCGAGGACGCCCGCGGGCGCTACATCGTCTACTGCAAGAGCACGTTCCCGAGCGAGCTCACGCTCGATGGCCTGCGGGTCGTCGTCGATGGTGCCCACGGCGCGGCCTATCGCGTCGGTCCCGCGGTGTTCGAGGAGCTCGGCGCCAAGGTCACCGCGATCCACACCAAGCCCGACGGCAAGAACATCAACGCCCGCGCCGGTGCGCTGCACCCGCAGATGATGTGCGACATGGTCAAGCACCACGACGCGCACATCGGCATCGCCTTCGACGGCGATGCCGATCGCCTCGTGCTGTGTGACGAGCACGGCACGGTGATCGATGGCGACGCCGTGATGGCGCTGTGCGCGACGCGGATGATCAAGGAGAACCGGCTCGCGAAGCAGACGCTGGTCACCACGGTGATGTCGAACATCGGCCTCGAGCGCGCGATCAAGGACGCCGGCGGCAAGCTCGTGCGCACCCAGGTCGGCGATCGCTACGTCGTCGAGGAGATGCGCAAGAACGGCTACAACCTCGGCGGCGAGCAGTCGGGTCACCTCGTGTTCCTCGATCACGCGACGACCGGCGACGGCATCGTGGCCGCGCTCCGCGTGCTCGCGATCATGGCGCGCGAGGGCATCCCGCTCTCCGAGCTCGCGAAGGTGATGACGCGGACGCCCCAGGTGCTCATCAACACGTCGGTCGAGCGGAAGGTCCCGCTCGATCAGCTGCCCGACGTCCAGCAGATGATCCGCGACATCGAGCGCCAGCTCGGCGACGACGGTCGCGTGCTCGTCCGCTACTCGGGCACCGAGAGCAAGGTGCGCGTGATGATCGAGGGGACCGACGAGGTCCGGATTCAGGGCTGGGCCGAGGACATCGCCGGCGCGCTCACGAAGTCCTGCCGCGCGGCGACCTGAGCACCCACGACGAAGGCGCATACTCCGCGGCGATGCAACCAGTGGTCACCGCGGCGGAGATGCGCGAGCTCGATCGCGTGACGATGGAGGAGCTCGGGCTGCCGGCGCTCACGCTGATGGAGACAGCCGGCCGCGCGGTGGCTGACACCGCGCTCGAGATGCTCGGTGGCGCGCGCGGGCCGGTCGCGGTCGTGTGCGGGTGGGGCAACAATGGCGGCGATGGCTTCGTCGCGGCGCGCGTGCTGCGCAGCCGGGACATCGACGCCATCGTCTACCTCGCGGCGCATCGCGACGAGGTCAAGGGCGACGCCGCGGCGCACCTCGCGATCCTCGAGAAGGCGGGCGGGGTCGTGCTGTCGATCGAGAACGCGCAGGAGCTCGCCAGCGTCGAGGCCGAGATCCTGGACGCCGCGCTCGTGATCGATGCGCTGTTCGGCGTCGGGCTCGCGCGTCCGATCGAGGGCCACCTCGCACAGGTGGTGCACGTCATGCTGCTCGCCGGCCGCACCCTCGCGGTCGACATCCCGTCGGGGCTGCACGCGGACACCGGCAAGCCGCTCGGTGCCTGCGTGATCGCCGAGCGCACCGTGACGATGGCCGCGCTCAAGATCGCGCTCGTCAGCGCGCCCGGCTTCGCCCGCTGCGGCGCGGTCGACATCGTCGACATCGGCGTGCCGAGCCAGCTGATCGCGGCGTCGGGCATCGGCGCCGGGATGGTCGAGCGCAGCGATCTCGCGCAGTGGCTGCCGC
>JALZOI010000211.1 GCA_030857245.1 Myxococcota bacterium | reverse complement strand
GCTCCGGGCTGGCCAGCCCCTGAAACGAGGCGATCTCGAGGCCGGCGGCGGTGCGGGTCGGGAGCTGCGTGCTGCGCAGGCGCTTGATCACGGTGCGCACCGCGGCGAGCGAGGGCCGCGCGCCCGGCTCCTTCGCGAGCATCGCGTCGACGAGCTGGACCATCTCGGTGGGCAAGCCGGCGACCACGTCGCCGAGCGACGGCGGCTTCTCGTCGGCGTGGGCCTGCAGCGTCGCGAACGCGTCCGCCTGCGAGGCGAACGGCCGGTGCCCGGCGAGGAGCTCGAACGTGACGATGCCGAGCGCGTACACGTCGGTGCGGTAGTCCACCCCGTGCCCACGCGCCTGCTCGGGCGACATGTACTCGGGGGTGCCGAGCATGACGCCGATCTTCGTCGTGAACGGCGCGATGCCGGCCTCGGGCATCAGCTTCGCGAGCCCGAAATCGAGCAGCTTGACCTCGGGCCAGCGCTCGTCGTGCTGCACGAGGAAGATGTTGTCGGGCTTGAGATCGCGGTGCACGAAGCCGCACTCGTGCGCGGCGGTGAGGGCCTGCGAGGTCTCGTCGATCACGGAGGCGGCCTCGCTAGGATGGAGCGGGCCGCGCCGCAGCCGCTTGCGCAGGGTCTCGCCGACGAGCAGATCCATCACGTGGTACGCGCGCCCATCGGGCAGCGTGCCGAACGCGAAGATATCGATGATGTTCGGGTGCCCGATCTGGTTCACCGCGCGCGCTTCCTGGATGAACCGCTCGAGGACGATCGGCGACGTCGAGACCTCGGGCTTGAGGATCTTGATCGCCGCGCGCTTGCCGATGATCGGATGCGTCGCGCTGTACACGAAGCCCATCCCGCCCTTGCCGATCTCGCCGTCGACGACATAGCCGTGGATCTCGGTGCCGGGACCCAGCCGCGAGTCCCGGGTGGTCGCCTCCTGGTCGGCGACGTCCATCGCCGTGGCCCCGTCCTCGTCGTCCTCCTCCACCATCATCGAGTATCGCTCACAGCGTCGCGAGAAAGGCGATCAGCGCGTCTCGATCACGGCGCGCCGCGAGCCGGAAGGCCTCGCGTGCCGCGTGCGCCTCACCGCCGTGCCACAGGATGGCCTCGGCGACGGTGCGCGCCCGCCCGTCGTGGAGGAACGTCGCGCCCGGTCCGACGAGCATCGTCAGGCCGAGGCCCCACAGCGGCGGCGTCTTCCACTCGACGCCCTCGGCGAGGAAGTCGGTGCGCCCATCCGTGAGCGCGTCGCCGACGTCGTGCAGCAGGAGATCCGTGTACGGATGGATCGTCTGGCCGCGGAGCTGCGCGATCGGCGACGCGTCGCCGGTGACGAGCGTCGGGGTGTGGCAGGTCGCGCAACCGAAGTCGTCGAACAGCCGGCGTCCGCGGGTAGCGGTCGCGTCGCGATCGGCGGCGCGCGGGACGGCGAGCGTCGCGAGGAAGAAGATCGTGTCATCGAGTTGCTTGCGGCTGACGTCGGTCATGCCGTCGGCCGCGGGGAACAGCTGGTTCGTCAGGCCGATGTCGTTGACGAACGCCGCGGCGACCTGCTCGCGCAACGTGACCACGTTCGCCTTGTGGCCGAACCGGCCGGTGCGCGCGCTCTGCGTGGTGACGTCCCACACGACGTTGACGCGGCCCGACACGCCGTCGCCATCGGCGTCGTCGGGATCGGCGAGCGCCGCGAGCGTGTCGTCGGAGACCGCCTCGAGGAGCCCGAGGCCGAACACGACGGCCGCCTGGCGATACGACATGTCGATCGCGCCGGGCAGCGCCTCGCCGGTGGGCGTCGTCACGGCGAGCCGGGGCTCGCGGAGCATCACGACCTCGCCATCGCCGTACTGCTCGCCGCGCTCGATCCAGGTCAGCGCGACGCGGACCTCGGGGAGCTCGCCGACCGCGTGATCCTGGAGCTGCGTGCCGTATCCGGGCACCGGCACGGGCCCGCCGGGCACCTCGGGCGTCCCGGTCTCGAGGCTGACGCGGATCAGGGACTGCGAGCCGAACACGTTCGGGCCGATCTCCGAGAGCCCGCGCCCGTTGCCGGCGTGACAGGCGACGCACGCGTCGTGGTTGAACAGCGGCCCGAGCTGCGGCGGCGTCCAGCGGAACGCGAACGGGCCGCGGCCGAAGCGGTGGCGCTCCTGCTCGAGCTCGGTGAGCCCGGGGATGGGGTGCGAGAACGCGAGGGCGCTGCGATCGTCGACGGTCGCGTCGCCGCCTTGCCGGAGCTCGTCGAGCTCGGCGTGATCGCCGCAGGCGCCCGCGGTGAGCCCCAGCGCGATCACCCACCAGCGAGCCACGAGCCGAGGATATCAGCGCAGCCGGACGTGCGGCGAACGAAGAACACGGAAGGAGATTGGCCGCTCAGGCCGCCCAGGCCGCCAAGGATCCGATTGGAAAACCCTTGGCGTCCTTGGCGTCCTGGCGGCCCATCCGGTTCCGAGAGCGCGCTCGCGTCTGCTATGGGAGGCGTTCGCCGGCCAGCAGGTGCTCGTAGGTTTCCCGAGCCCGGATCACGGTGTACCCGTCGCCGCGGACGAGCACCTCGGGAGCGCGCGGGCGGGTGTTGTAGTTCGACGCCATGGTCGCGCCGTACGCGCCGGCCGCGCCGATCCACAGCAGCTCGCCCTGCGCGAGCTCCGGCAGCTCGCGGTCGCGCGCGAGGAAGTCGCCGGTCTCGCAGATCGGGCCGACGACGTCGGTCACGATCGGCGGGCGGCCGGCACCGGTCACCGGCTTCATCGGATGGAAGGCCTGGTAGAGCGCGGGCCGCATCAGGTCGTTCATCGCCGCGTCCACGATCGTGAAGTGCTTGGCCTCGTTGCGCTTGCGGAACAGCACCTTCGTGACCAGCGCGCCCGCGGCGCCGACGATGACGCGGCCGGGCTCGGTGTACAGCGTCACGCCGAGCGAGGTCAGCGGCGCGAGCGCGGCGCGCACGGCCACGCCGTACTCGGCGGGCGTCGGGACGACGTCGCCCTTGCCGTAGTCGATCCCGAGCCCACCGCCGATGTCGACGTGGTCGAGCTTGATGCCGTCGGCCGCGAGCTCCTGCACGAGCTGGACGAGGCGTGCGATCGAGTCCGTGAACGGCGTGGTCTTGATCAGCTGCGAGCCGATGTGAAAGTCGACGCCGGAGATCTGGAGGCCGGCGAGCTGCGCGGCGCCGCGCAGCAGCTCGCGCGCCTCGCCCATGCCGACGCCGAACTTGTTCTGCTTGAGGCCCGTCGAGATGTACGGGTGGGTCTCGGGATCGACGTCGGGGTTGACGCGCAGCGCGATCTTCGCGCGCTTGCCGACCGAGCGCGCCACGCGATCGAGGACCACCAGCTCCTCGGCGGACTCGACGTTGAAGCAGCCGATGCCCGCGGCGAGGGCGAGCCGCATCTCCTCCTCGGTCTTGCCGACGCCCGAGAACACGACCTTCGCGGGATCGCCGCCGGCCTTCTGCCAGCGATACAGCTCGCCGTACGAGACGATGTCGGCGCCGGCGCCGAGGCCGACGAGGACCGCGAGCACGCCGAGGCTCGAGTTCGCCTTCACCGCATAGCAGACGCGGTGCGGGATGCCGTCGAGGGCGGCGTCGAAGGCGCGGTAGGCGCGCTCGAGCTCGCCGCGGCTGTAGACGTAGACGGGGGTGCCGACCTCCGCGGCGATCTTCGCCAGCGAGACGTCTTCGCAGTGGAGCTCGTCACCTCGGTACTCGAACGGAACAGACATGGCCGAGTTCTAGCGCGAACCGATGCGCGCGAGGGTGCTGAATTGACCGGTTTTCCGACGGCGGCGGCGACGGCGTCCGCCACGATCCGGACCTCGAGCCGCGGGCGCTCGGGCGTCAGCGCAGGAGCTCGCGATCGAGCAGCTCGAGCTCGGCCAGCACCCGGTTGCGGGCGGGACCTCCGGGGAGGTCGCGGCGATCGACCGCGCGCTCGGGATCGAGCCAGCTCGCGACGTCGGGATCGAACGCGGGATGCGCGGCGCGCAGCTCGTCGATCGTCAGCGCGGCGAGCTCGACGCCGCGGGCGCTCGCCGTGCGGACGAGGGCGCCGGCGACGTCGTGGGCCTCGCGGAACGGTACGCCCTTGGTGACGAGGTAGTCGGCGAGCTCGGTCGCGACGAGGTAGCCCTGATCGATCGCGGCGCGCAGCCGCACCACATCGAACTCGAGGCTGGCGATCATCCCGCGCGAGACCTCGAGGCTGGCCGCCAGCGTCTCGACGGCGTCGTAGAGCGGCTCCTGGGTCTCCTGCAGATCCTTGTTGTAGGCGAGCGGCAGGCCCTTCACGACGGTCATCAGCGTGACCCATGCGCCGATCGTGCGGCCGGCCTTGCCGCGCACCAGCTCCGCGAGATCGGGGTTCATCTTCTGCGGCATCAGGCTCGAGCCCGAGCAGTACGCCTCGCCGATCCGCACGAACCCGAACTCCGAGGTCGTCCACAGCACGAGCTCCTCGCCGAGCCGTGACAGGTGGACCTGGGCGAGCGCGCACGCGGAGACCAGCTCGATCGCGAAGTCGCGATCCCCGACGGCGTCGAGCGAGTTGCGGGTGACGCTCGCGAAGCCAAGGCCGCGCGCGACGTGCTCGCGATCGATCGGCAGCGTCGTCCCGGCGAGCGCGCCCGAGCCGAGCGGCGAGACGTCGGCGCGGCGCGCGGCATCCGTGATCCGGCCGCGATCACGCGTCAGCATCGCATCGTACGCGAGCAGGTGATGGGCGAGCCGCACCGGCTGCGCGCGCTGCAGGTGCGTGTAGCCGGGCATCAGCGTGTCGAGGTGCGCGCGGGCCTGGCGGACGAGCGCGCGGCGCAGCTCGTCGATCGCGGCGACGAGTCGCTCCGCCGCGGCGCGCGCGTAGAGCCGCAGATCGGTCGCGACCTGATCGTTGCGGCTGCGGCCGGTGTGCAGCCGGCGGCCGGCGTCGCCGATCTCCTCGATCAGGCGGGCCTCGACGTTCATGTGGACGTCCTCGAGCGCGGCGTCCCACGGCACCTCGCCCGCGGCGAGTCGACCTTCGACGCGGCGCAGGCCCTCGACGATCAGCACGCGATCGGCGTCGCTGATCAGGCCGCGCGCGGCGAGCATCTCGGCGTGGGCGATCGACCCCGCGACATCGTGCGGGAGCAGGCGACGGTCGAACTCGACCGAGGCGTTGAGCCGCGCCGCCGTCTCGTCGAGCACGCCTTCGAAGCGTCGCCCTCGCGCGCCTTTCGGTCCGGACATGGCGGCAGTATAAACGCCGACCTGAAAGGAAGGGCCCGATGACGCAGCGAGTGAAGGTTCCGATGACGGTTGGTGAGGTCGAGGGCGTGCTCGCGCTGCCCGCGGGCGATGCCGTGGGCCCCGGCGTGGTGATCCTCCACGAATGGTGGGGCATCAACGAGCAGATCCAGATCGTCGCGAAGCAGTGGGCCGATGAGGGCTTCGTGGCGCTGGTGCCGGATCTGTTCCACGGCAAGCAGGCGCACAGCGCCGACGAGGCGAAGGCGCTGATGAGCGCGCTCGACTCGCAGCGCGCCGTGCAGGAGATCGCCGCGTGCGTCGCGTACCTGCGCGCGCATCCGCGGGCGACGACCAGGGTCGCGGTGACCGGCTACTGCCTCGGCGGCGCGCTCGCGTTCCGCACGGCGACGGCCGTGAGTGGGCTCGCCGCGGTCGTGCCGTTCTATGGCGTCCCGGACGGCGTCGACTGGTCGAAGGTCGAGGCGCCGATCCAGGCTCACTTCGCGCAGCACGATGACTGGGCGACGGTCGCGCGCGCGCAGGAGATCAAGGCGCAGATCCCGGGGACGATGGAGCTCCACGTCTATGACGCGCAGCATGCGTTCTGCAACGAGCGCCGCCCCGAGGTCTACAACGCCGATGCCGCGCAGCAGGCGTGGGGGCGTGCCGTCAGCTTCGTGCGCGCCCACACCGCCTGAGCGATCGGCGCGGCGCGGCGACGCATCCGTCCGAGCGGACGTTTCCAGTCGATCGTGCCGGGCATCCGCAGCGACGGACGCCGGCGCACGAGCGAACGCTGGATCGCGAGACAACCGTCCGCCACGGCGGAGGAAAGCGTGCGTGGACCTGGGCGCTCACTTGTACCGATCACGCGCCCGCCTAGGATGTGCGCACCACCAGGGGGCCTGCACATGATGAACGCGATGCCGATGAGCAACATGAACGGAACGATGCCGATGAACCAGATGGGCATGAGCCCGCAGATGAGCCCGAACCCGATGATGGGCATGGGCGGCATGAACCCGATGATGGGCATGGGCGGCATGAACCCGATGATGGGCGGCATGGGCGGCATGAACCCGATGATGGGCGGCATGAACCCGATGATGGGGATGATGAACCCGATGATGGGGATGATGAACCCGATGATGGGGATGCCGATGATGATGCCGATGATGGGGATGATGAACCCGATGATGGGGATGAACCCGATGATGGGCGCCGCACCGGCGATGCCGCCCATGATGTGCAAGATGACGAGCGAGATGACGAAGGACGGGATGATCTGCAAGCTGGTCCCGAACGACATGGCGCAGATGGACATGATGAAGGACCGCATGAACACGATGATGTCCATGATGGAGTCCGGGATGCCCTGCATGATGATGTGCGGCGGCATGCCGATGATGACGATGTCCTCGAACAGCTGATCGCCCTCGACGTCGGTGCAGACCGCGGTGCGTGATCACCGCGGTCTCTGCGTTTCGGGAGCCGCGACGGCGTGCTCAGGTCGGAGCGGGCGAGACGGCGCCGGGCAGCGTGCCGCCGCCGAATACCTTGATGACGCCAGCGCCACCGCCACCGCCACCGCCGCCGCCCCTCGAGCCCATCATCGAGATGCCGGCGCCGCCGTTCCCCGCGGGGGTGCTCTGCGCGGCGCCACGTCCGCCATCACCGCCGCGGGCGGTCGCGCCGCTGCCGCCGGTCGCCGCCGCGATGCCGGCCGGATCCTGTCCGGGGCTGCCGCGCGTGGCCTCGCCGCTGCCTTCTCCGCCACCGCCGCCGTTCGCGAACACGATGCCGGTGCTGGTGATGGTCGCGGCGTCGAAGCCGATCAGGCCACCGGAGCCGCCGCCGCCACCACCCGCGGAGCCGCTGATCCCGGGGTCGCCGCCCTCACCCGACGCGTTGATGACGCCGGAGATCGCGATCGAGGCACCGATGAAGTAGACGGCGCCACCACCATGCCCCGCGAAGCCCGGCGTGCCGGTGAGGCCGGGCTGGCCGTCGCAACCACCGCGCAGCGTCGCCGCCTGCACCGCGCCGGGAACGCCGCCCACCCCGCCGGTCAACCCGGTGCCGCCGGTGCCGCCGAGGGTCGCGAAGCTGCCACCGGCGCCGCCGGCGCTCGTCGTCGGCGGGGTTCCTGCCGCGCAGGCGGCCGGGTTGGCCCCCGGTCCGATCCGCGACGTCGCGTAGTGCTGCCCGGGATCGGCGGTCGCTGCGCGATCACTCGAGGCGTCGAGGATCCCGGAGATCTCGACCGCGCCGGTGGCCACGAAGACGAGCGGCCGCGAGCCGCTGACCTCCACGGTCCCGGTGATCTGGATGGCGGCCCCGGCGATCACGCACGCACTGGTGTTCGTGACGGTGGTCGCGCAGTCGGCGCTGTTCGGATCGGTATCGATGGCGCTGTCGACGACGCGCGTGCCGGTCGGCGCCGACGGGAAGCAGGGGCGGACGAGCCCGTTCGCAGCGCCGTAGCAGACGTCGTCAGGGGCCGGTGGCGCGTCGAGCTCGCGCATCGCGTCATCGACCGAGCCGCCGACGCACTGGTTGCTGTGCGGCCCCGAGCTCGGGCCGTACGCACGGCCGCCGGGGCACGCGGCATCGACGAAGCTGCATAGCTGATCCGCTTCGCAGGCCCCACCGGCGCCGCACTGGACGTCGGAGTCGCAGTTGAAGACGGTCGCGCCGCCGTACGGGCTGCACGCCCCCGCCAGAGCCAGGCCACCGACGGTGACGACGCCGAGGAGCACGGCTCGGGCCATACGGTGCATTGTACTGCAGGGCCCCCTGATTTCGTCTATCGTTTAGCGACGGGCGGGTGCCCGGGGGCTCCAACCTGAACCGCGCGGTACATCCTCGGTCGCGCTTCCTCGCCCCTGGCGACAAGCTCGGCACGTACTCGTTGATCCGCCAGATCGCGGTCGGCGGGATGGCCGAGCTCTACCTCGCGCGGACCCTCGGGATCGAAGGCTTCGAGAAGCTCGTCGTGGTGAAGCGGATCCTCCCGCAGTTCGCCAGCAACGCGAGCTTCGTCACGATGTTCATCAACGAAGCGCGACTCGCGGCCACGCTCCATCACCCGAACATCGCGCAGGTCTACGACATCGGTCAGGAGGGCCAGGACTACTTCTTCTCGATGGAGTACGTGCACGGTGAGGACCTCGGGACCCTGGTCTCGGTTGCGACCGATAGCGGCGTCCCGATCTCGCTCGACGTCTCGCTGACGCTCGTGGCCGGGCTTTGCGCCGGCCTCCACTACGCCCACGACAAGCTCGGCTCGGACGGCAAGCCGCTGCAGGTCGTGCATCGCGATGTCTCGCCGTCGAACGTCCTCGTCAGCTACGACGGCGCCGTCAAGCTCGTCGACTTCGGGATCGCGCGCGCCGGCAACAAGGTGACCACGGCGCGTGGCGGGCTCAAGGGCAAGATCGGCTACATGTCGCCCGAGCAGGGGCAGGGCAACATCGCGCTCGACCGCCGCAGCGATGTGTTCTCGGCGGGTTCGATCCTGTACGAGCTGACGACCGGCCGGCTGCCGTTCGTCGACGAGACGGAGTACGGCGTGCTCAACCAGATCGTCAATACCGACGCCCTGTCGCCGTCGCGACTGGTGCCGAACTATCCACCGCAGCTCGAGGCCATCGTCCTGCGTGCCCTCGCGCGCGACCGCGATCGTCGCTACCCCAGCGCGCTCGAGCTGCAGGGCCACATCGAGGACTTCGCGCACGAGCACCGGCTGCGGATCTCGCCGCTCGTCCTCGCGCGGTTGATGGGCTCGCTGTTCCCGGCGCGCCTCGAGGAGTGGGAAGACGCTCGCACGCAGGGCGCGTTCTTCCTCGAGCAGCACGTCGTGCGCACGTTGATCGAGAACGGCAAGGGGGCGGAGCCGGTGCCAGCGCAGCTGCCCGAGGGCACGATCCCGGGCACCGAGGACGCCGGGCCGGCGCCCGTGATCGCCCGTCCCGCGCGGCTCGCGCATGCGCCGTCGCCGATGACGCCGGTGCCGGGGCGGATGTGGGCGTCGGCGCCGGGGCGGATGTTGACGCCGGTGCCCGGATATCCCGGCGAGGTCCCGATCATGCGCCCGGGCGCGCGCGGCACGCTGGTCAGCAGCAGCAGCAGTCCCTCGATCCCCGCGCCGACCGCGGCGGAGCTCGCCGTCGGTGACGTGACCGAGCGGGTGCGGGTCCCGAGCGCGTACACGGCGCGCATGCCGCTCGCTCCGGCGCGCTCCGCGCTGCCGCTGATCCTGCTCGCACTCGTCGGCGCGCTCGGCGCGGTGGCGGTGACGGTGATCATGCTGCGCGGCGGCAGCGCCGACGAGCCCAGCACGCTCGCGGCGCCGGCGCGCGAAGCGGAGACGCGGACCGAGACCGAGACCGCGACCGCGACCGCAACCGCGACAGGATCCGGAACCGCGACCGAATCCGCGACCGGGACCGCAACCGCGACCGCGACCGGAACCGCGACCGGAACCGAAACCGCGACTGTCACCGAAACCGTCACCGCCACCGGAACCGTCATCGGACCCGGAGCCGCGACCGATCCTCGATCTCCGCGCTCGACCACGGGGCCTGCGACGCAACCACCGCCCACGATCGCGGCCCCGGTACCGGCGGCACCGCCGGTGGCCGCTGCCGTCACCGCCGTCGACGACGCGCCGCCCGGTCCGCCGATCAAGGCGGGCAAGCGCTCGCGCGTGAAGAGGCCCAACCCCAAGCGCACGCGCACGAAGCCCCGCGCGCCGAAGTCCGGCGTCGCGCCCGCGGCCGAGCCAACCGCCGAACCCGAGGAGCCCTCGACGTGGAACGCCGACTCGCCGTTCATGCCCGTTCGACCCGCCACGCCCTGACCGCGTGCGTCGCGATCGGGGCGCTGTTCGCGAGCGCGCCGGCCCTCGCGGCGCCTCGCAGCAAGGGCGCGAAGGCCGCGTTCGATCGCGGGGTCGCCGCGTACGAGCAGAGTGACTACGCGGGTGCGGCGCGCGCGCTGCGTCAGTCGTTCGACCTCGAGCCCGATGTCGAGACGCTGTTCGCGTGGGCGCAGGCCGAGCGCCAGCAGGATCGCTGCGACAACGCGATCGCGCTCTACAACAAGCTGCTCGCGTTCGATCTCCCCGCCGAGAACCGCCAGGTCGTGCTGACCAAGCTCGACGAATGCACGGCGATCATCGCCGCCGCCGCTCCCCCGGCGGAGGCGCCGGTCGGTCCCGCGGTCGCTCCCGCGC
>JALZOI010000813.1 GCA_030857245.1 Myxococcota bacterium | reverse complement strand
AGCTCCGCGACCTGCGTGCTCGACGCCAGCCCGCCAGTGACCGCGATCCGCGCCGCGGAGTCCGAGCCGAGCGGCGACGACGCCCCGACGACGGCGCCGCCTGCGAACGCGAGCTCGTAGATCCTCCCATCGGAGACCAGCGTGAGCTGTCCCGTCACCCCGCGCAGCCCCAGGGCCGCGAGCGTGCGGCCCCACGGGCGATCCGCCACCGTCCCCCTCGTCAGCTCACCCATCTCGACGACCTCGCCCCCAGAACCGGTTCCCGACGAACACGAGCGCCGCCAGCACGACGAGCACCACCACGATGCCGAGCACCGTCTCGTTGCCTTCGGCGTACCCCCACATGCTCGTAAGGATGAAAGGACCGTCGCCGCGAGTCAACGCCGGTCTCCGCGTTGCGCTACAATCGAGCTCGGATGAGCACGTCCTTCCCGCTCGACGGGATGCGGGTCCGGTTCGCGGGGGCGACCAACATTGGCCGCAAGCGCGACCATAACGAGGACTCCATCTCGCTTCCCGAAACCGAGCGCCTCGCGATCGTCGCTGACGGCATGGGTGGTCACGCCTCGGGAGAGGTGGCCAGCCGGCTCGCGGTGGAGCTGATCAACGATCACTTCAACGAGACCGCGAAGCAGCAGACGCTGACCTGGCCCTACAAGGTCGACCGCGATCTGCGCACGCACGTCAACCGCATGGTCACGGGGATCATGCTGGCGAACCTCGAGATCTGGGAGCGCTCGCAGCGGGAGCAGCGCTTCAAGGGCATGGGCACGACGTGCGTCGCGGTGTACTTCCTCGACGACGCGCTGATCATCGGCCACGTCGGCGACAGTCGCTGCTACCGCTCGCGCAACACCGAGCTCACCCAGCTCACCGAGGATCACTCGCTGATCAACGACTACATCCGGATGAAGCGGGTGACGCCCGAGGAGGCCGAGAACTGGCCGCACAAGAACGTGATCGTCCGCGCGCTCGGCATGAAGGAGAGCGTGCAGGTCGACATCTTCACCGAGAAGCCGCACCTCGGCGACACGATCCTGCTGTGCTCCGACGGGCTGACCGGCATGATCAAGGATGATCAGATGCAGCACATCCTGATGACCGAGCGCGATCTCGATCGCGCTTGCGATCGGTTGATCCAGGCGGCCAACGAGGAAGGCGGCGTCGACAACATCTCCGTCGTGCTCGCGCGCATGGAGGCGCCGTGAAGCGCGGCGCCGGCCTGACGGGGGTGCTGCTCGTCGTGGCGCTCGGCTGCAGCAAGCGCCAGGACGAGCCGGCGCCCGTGCCGCCGCCGCGCCCTCCCGCCATCCCGGCCGCGGAGCTCCAGCGCGGCCAGGATGCGTGCCGCGCGTACGTCACCAAGGTCTGCGCGTGCGCCGAGACCGTCGTGCCAGCGAAGGAGCGCTGCACGCTCGCGCAGGCGCTGCCCGAGGCGATCGAGGTCGCGACCCAGGTGTCGATGAGCCCGGACTCGACGAAGCAGGACGTCCTGCACGCCACCGATAGCGTGCGGCGCTCGATCGCGGAGTGCATCGAGCAGACCTCGAAGCTCCCCGAGCTCGGCTGCCCGTAGCGACGATCCGGATCAGCTCATCACGATCGGGCCGGTGTTGACCGCCGTCACGGTCGCGCCGGCCCACACGACCGTGTTCGCGACCGACGCCAGCACCACCGCGCCGTCGCCGATCACGGCGTTGGGACCGACGGTGACATCGACGCCGATCACCGCGCCGGCGCCGATCTTCACCGGCTCGATGATCGTCGAGGTCCGATGCACCTTCGCCGTGGGATCGATGCCGCGCAGCGGGCCGGGCGAATGGCGCAGCGCCGCGCCGCCGAGCAGCGCCCGGTTGGACTCGAGGTAGCGCTCGGGCGTCGAGTGCTCGGCGAAGTAGCCGTCGACGTGCTCGTAGGCCGCGAGCCGCTCGCCGGCACGCAGCCACGGGAGGTAGCCCTGGCGGATCGAGTCGGACTCGCCGGCGGGTAGCCGCACCATCACCGACGGCCGCGTGACGTGGACACCGCAGAACATGTGCTCGCCGTCGCCGAGGATGTCGACGATGTGCGGGCCGCGCGCGTCGACCTGGACGTTGACGGCGCCCCATGCGCGGGCGTCGGGCACGCGGCGCACCACCATCATGCCGAGGACGTCGCCCGCCGCGCGATGCGCCGCCACGAGGGCGGTGATGTCGAGATCGAAGATCAGCTTGCCGTTGCACGCCAGGAACGGCTCGTCGGTGCCGTCCGGATCGAGCAGGTGGAGCGCGTGCTTGAGCCCGCCGCCGGTGCCGAGGATCGTCGGTTCGTGGACGTACTGGATGCGGGCGCCGAATTGCGAGCCATCGCCGAGCTCGCGCTGGATCAGGTCGCCGAGGTGGTGCGTGTTGATGACCAGCTCACGGATGCCGTGGGCGACGAGGTTGGTGATGCCGTACGCGAGGATCGGAAACCCGCAGACCGGCAGCAGCGGCTTCGGGCGCTCGGAGCCGAGGTTGCCGAGCCGCGTCGAGAGGCCCGCACACAGGAGCATCGCTCGCATGGACGAGACAGCGTGGCACAGCCGCGGAGTGGGTGCGAGTTTGCGGGAGACAGGGGACGGGTGGCCCCTCGGACCGGCCGGGCGCTTCCTCCGAACGCGGCGGCGGGTAGCAACGAGCAACGGGCAAGGCAGGCGGGTGCACTGGCGGCACTCGGCGACGGGCGTTGGTAGGGTGAAGGAGTGCGGATCGGAGCGCTCGGTCGAGCAGAGCTGGGGGCCGCGCGCGCGGTGCTGGCGCAGGCGTGTGTGTTCGATCGAGCGGCGGAGGTCGCTGCGGAGAAGCTGTTCGAGGCGGGGCCGGCCGGAGCGGCGCGGGCGGTGGGCGCGTGGGAGGACGAGCGGCTGGTCGGGGTCGCCGCGGTGTCGAGTCGGTGGGTGCGGGTGATCGGGGTCGTGCCGGAGGCGCGCGGGCGAGGCGCCGGGACGGCGCTGCTCGCGGCGTGCGAGGCGGCGGCGAGGGATGCCGGAGAGGCGACGCTGCGCGCGCTGGACCAGCCCGGCAATTACCTCGCGCCCGGGATCGACGAGCGCAATGGCGTGACGATCGGGTGGCTGGAGCGGAGAGGGTGGGAGCGGCGCGGCGAGCCGCGGGTCAACGTCGCGATCGACGTGCGGAGCAATCCGCGGGTGACGGCCGAGCGCGCGGGCG
>JALZOI010000210.1 GCA_030857245.1 Myxococcota bacterium | reverse complement strand
CGCCGGCGCGGCCCTCGTGGTGGCGTGGCGCGTCCAGCGGAGCCGCTGAGCAGGCGCCGCCGCACGCTGCCTATCCGCCGCGAACACCGTCGACCGCACACGTGAGCGGCGTGAAGCCGAAGCCGACGCCGACGCCGGCCAAGACGAAGCCTGGCCAGGCGTCGCGCCGATCCCCGCGATCACGCAGCGCTAGAGGGTCGCGCGCTGGGCGCGCCGCGCCTGCAACTTGCGGATCACGAAGGGCGCCGCGAGCGTGGCGATCGCACCCAGAGCGGAAGCGCCACGGTGCGTGTTCATCGTGTTCGCCATACCGCCACGGCGACGACGATCGAACATGCCAGCGAGCCCCGTACGACGACGACCGAGGAACATATTGGCCAGGAGGTGCAGCATGAGCAGAAGCAGTGCATGCCGCGTTCCACGCGCGGTCGCGGCGCACGTCGCCGCAAGGCAGCGGCTCGTCCCTGCGATAGCGGCTGCTGCGAAGAACTCGCGTGAGGGGCGGCGTCGCGATGGCTTGGCGCCCCGGGATGGTAGGGTGCGCGACCAACGTGAAGACGATCGTCACTCATCCGGGCGGCTCCCACAAGGACGACCTGCTCGCCGTCTGTGTCCTCGCTGCGCTCCACGGCTGCCCGATCGTCCGGCGCGAGCCCACGCCCGAGGAGCTCGACGATCCCGAGGTCGCCGTGGTCGATATCGGCGGGGTCCACGACCCGCTGCGGTCGAACTTCGACCATCACCACTTTCCGCGCGAGCACGCGCCGACGTGCGCGCTCAGCCTCGTGCTCGATCACCTGGGTCTCTACCAGGATGCGCTGCAGTTCTGCGACTGGCTGGAGACCGCCGAGTGGTTCGACTCGCGCGGCCCCAAGAAGACCGGCGAATGGCTCGGCGTGCCGCGCCGCGCGATCTCCCAGCTCAACTCGCCGATCGACATGACGCTGCTGCGGCGCTTCGCGCAGGCGACCCGGCTCGAGCCCACCGATCCGCTCTACCTGTTCATGAAGATGGTCGGCGACGACCTGCTCGAGTACCTGCGCGTCGCCCGCGAACGCCTCGACTTCATCGCGCAGCGGGTTCAGCGCTGGACGATTCCGTGCGGCGACGATCTGGTCGAGGCGCTGTTCCTGCCGCGCACCGACGCCGCCGCGGACGAGCCGAGCTCGATGCTCGGCAGCTACATCCGCGCCCACAAGCTCGACCGCGTGATCGCCGCGATCGTGTATCCGGATCGCCGCGGGGACGGCTTCGGCATCGGTCGCTACGAGGATCATCCAGCCCTCGACTTCTCGCGCGTCGAAGGCGAGGCCGACGTGCACTTCGCGCACAAGAGCGGCTTCATGTGCAAGACCACGGCGAGTGACCCGGCTCGGCTCCAGCAGCTCGTGACGCTGGCCTGGCGTCGCTGAGACGAGATGACTCTTCCTGACCGTGAGCTTTGCTCACCGAGTCTCGATCATCGCAGTGACCAGCGGAGTTGCCAGCGCCGCCGATAACCCGCCGGAGTCACGCGCCCGATCGTGGCACCGAGGTTGCTCATCCCCGATCGTGATGCGAGAGCTGGAAGGTCAGTCGGTTGGTGCGGAAGCGTTCTCCGAGATCGAAGAGGAGTTCTTTCGCGTAGGTGCAAGCTTCGACACGCTCGAGGCCGTCGTCGAACCCCATGACGATCCCGGCGGCGCGTCCAACCGGCCAAGCCTGTGGTCGCGACTTTTCGGCGCAACGCGGCAGCGCGCTGCCACGGAGCCGGCGGTCCTGCCGCCCCCGCCCCGCCGGGCGAGCACGGACGGCGAGGACGAGTGGGAGTGGCAGATCGCGATCGCGCGCGCGCGGTAGCGATCCGATCAGGTCGTCGTCGCGATGCTGCCCGGCACGAGCGCGGCGGCGGTCGTTGCGGCATCCGCGGCGCGGGTCGTCGCGCGAGCCTGGCGCTCGTGCTTCTTCCGCTCGAGCTCGGTCCCGACGTACGGCTCGCGCGTGCCCATGAGCTGATCGAACCACGGGCGGGTCACGCACCAGTTGGCGTGCTGGTTCGGCCCCATGTGGTGGTCGTAGTGCCAGGGCAAGTGCTCGCGCGCCCACGCCGGATCGAGGTGAGCGCGCTTGTGCTTGCGATAGTAGTTGATGCTGCAGTACGCGACCGTGCCGACGAAGAACGGCGCGACCGGCAGCAGCGGCACCATCGCGAGCGTCGCCCCGACGAGCGCCAGCGCCTCCTTGCTCTGGCCGTTCCACTTCGAGAGCAGCGGCCGCTGGTAGTCGGCGTCGACGTGATCGTGGCGTCGCGCGTTGCGATGGTGATCGTGCCAGTGGAAGGCCCAGAAGCTCCGCTTGTGACGGCCGAGCCCGTGCAGCACGTACTTGTGCATGAACCACTCCGAGGCGTTGGCGGCAGCGAGGCCGATGGCGATTCCGATCATGACATCGTCTCCTTGAATATACTGACCAGTTAGTCACATCATAGGGAACGTGTCCAGCCCGAAATACCGCCCCGGCCCCGTCGGTGGGGTCCGCGACCGGCGGCGCCGCGAGAACCAGCAGCAGCTGTGCGCGGCGGCCCTGCCGCTGTTCCTCGCCGACGGCACGGGGGCGGTGACGATCGACGAGATCGTCACCGCCGCGCGGATGTCCAAGGGCAGCTTCTATCGCTACGCGCAGGACAAGGCCGACCTCGTCGAACAGATCATGACGCCGGTGATCGGCGAGGTCACCGGCGCGCTCGATCGCTGCGAGCTGAGCCTGCGCGGCGCCCGGCTCGACACGCTGGCGGCCACCTACGTCCAGCTCGCGACCGACCTCTCGATGATCGTCGCGCGCCACACGCCGCAGGTCCTGCTCTACCTGCAGGAGGTGCGAGCACCCGCCGCCCCCGCGCGCCGCGCCATCCACGCCCTCGCGGACCAGCTGACGTCGCGCGCGATCGCGCTCACGGTGACCGCGCGCGATCATGGGCTGCTGCGCGACGTCGACCCCGAGGTCTCCGCGCTCGCCGTGGTCGGCGCGGTCGACGCGCTGCTGTTCGCGCACCTGCGCCGCCCGCGTGCACGATCGACCGCCGTCCCGGCCGTGATCGCCGAGCTCGTCTCGATCGTGCTCCTCGGGATCCGCCGCTGACGCAGCCCCGGTCGTGCTGCACGGTCACGGTCGCGCGTCAGCGCGCGCCGACCGCCGTGGCGGGGACCACGCCGCTGCCGACCGCGATCGCGGTCCCGGCGCTCTGCAGGGCCGCCACGACGGCCCCGTGTTGCGAGAGCAGCGGGGCCTCCGGGTGCACCGCCTCGACCGCTCGCTGCAGGGCCCGGAGCGCCTCGGCATAGCGCAGCGCGTGGTCGGGGTAGCGCGGCCGCGTCGAGGCGAGGCCCCGGACGGCCGCGTCGAGACTCGAGCGCACGAGGTCGGCGTGCTCCAGCGAGCGTGGGTCGGATCGCTCGAGCTCGTCCGCCCCGCGCCGGATCGCGGCGAGCTCCGCGGTCTGGATCGGTGCGACCACCGCGACGGCCTCCGCGAGCTGGCGGAGCGCGGCGATCACGCCGGCGTGCTCGAGGGTCCCCGGATGGCGCTCGAGGTCCGCCACGATGGCGGAGAACGTCTGCAGCGCCAGGGGCGGCGGCACGTTCGCGGGTGGTCGGGTATCCGGCGGCATCGTCCCGGGCGGCGCGACGTGACTCGTGCCGAGCGCGCGCACCGGCGCATCAGGCGGTGGCCGGTTCGCGGCGGGCCCGCCGCATCCAAAGCCGATGATCACCGAGGTGGCGAGCGCGCCGACGCGACATTTCAGCATGGTCCTCGAGCGTGCATGACGCGCGCCACGGAGCAATGGCGGTGGAACGTCGGCTGTGCTCGGAAGTCAGGCGGCAGAGAGCGACAGCACGACGTCGATCGGTCCGTTGGCGGTCGTCATCCGGGTCATCAGCCCCGTGGGTAGCGGGCCGACGTGGATCCGCGGCGGCCCGATCTCGCACCGAAAGCCGTGCGCCTGCAGAGCCTCGCTCGCGCGCCCCGTCAGGATATTCGCGAGCTCGGTCGCCCCGTCGGTGACGCAGTCCGGCGACGGGTGGGGTTCGTCCATCAGCCGGCGCACCAACTCGAGCGCGATCTCCGGCGGGAACACCCAGGTAATCGGGCCTCGCACGTCGCCTTCGAGGTCGAGGGCGACGGCGATCGTCGGCAGCGCGTTGCCGCCCGGCTCGCCGGCGGCGGCGATCACCGCCTCGATGCCGACGGTGGTTCGCAAGCAGCGGACGACGACCGCGAGGAAGCCACGCACGATGTCAGGTTCCAGGGGCTCGATCATGATCGCGTCACTCTCACGACCTCACGCGTGGAGGTCACTCCGGCGAGCCACAAGCGTAGCGCGCTGAATCGCATCGTTCGAAACCCCGTCGCCGCGGCATGGACTCGGAGCTCGTCAGCCGTCGAGCTCCTCGAGATCATGGTTCGCATCGGATCATCGATCGTGAGCACCTCGCGGACCGCGGTTCGGCCGAGGAGGCCGCTACCGTGGCACGCCGCGCACCCCCGCCCGCGGGCGACCTCCGTGCCGGACGGGATCGAGGGCAGGCCGATCACCTCGAGCTCGCGCGCGTCGGGGCGGTAGCGCTCGATGCACGACGTGCAGACCTTGCGTACGAGTCGCTGCGAGACCACGCCAAGCAGCGTCGGCGAGATCAGGTACGGCGCCACTCCCATCTCCGACAGTCGCAGCACCGCGCCGATCGCGTCGTTCGTGTGCAAGGAGCTCAGCACGAGGTGGCCGGTCAGAGCGGCCTCGGCGGCCAGCACCCCGGTCTCCTGGTCGCGGATCTCGCCGACCAGGATGATGTCGGGATCCTGCCGCAGGATCGATCGCAAGGCCCCCGCGAACGTGAGCCCACGCTTGGGATTGATCGGCACCTGGTTGATGCCGGGGATCTGGTACTCGACGGGGTCCTCGACGGTCACGACATTGACGTCGGGGGTGCGCGCCGCGTTGAGCGCCGCATAGAGGGTCGTGCTCTTGCCCGAACCGGTCGGCCCGGTCACCAGGATCAAGCCATACGGTGAACCGATCATGCGCAGCAGGTCGCGCTGGTGACCGGGCTCGAAGCCGAGCGCATCGAGCGGCTGCACGGCCCGCGTGTTGTCGAGGAGTCGGCACACGACCTTCTCGCCGAAGTACGTCGGCAACACCGACACCCGGAGATCGACGCCGGCGCCCACCGTGAGCCGGATCCGCCCGTCCTGGGGCATCTGGCGGATGGAGATGTCGAGATTGGCGAGGACCTTGATCCGCGAGACGATCGCGGCGTGGAGCTCGATCGGTCGAGTCTCGACCTGGCGCAGCACGCCATCGACGCGAAAGCGGATGACGGTCAGCCGGTCTGTCGCCTCGATGTGGACGTCGCTCGCGCGCTGCGCGATCGCCGCGGAGAACACTCGGCTGACGATCGTCGACGCTTCGGCGAGCGCTTCCTTGCTCAGCTGCTCGTCGGGGGCGAGCTCACCATCGGGGACCGACGGGGGCGCGACGCGAGCCTCGTAGAGGCGGCGCTGTGCGCGCTGGATCTCACCCGGCGTGGAGATCACGACCACGATCGATCGTTTCAGCTCGCGGCCGAGCCAGTCGAACAGCTCGAGCGGGGTCGGGTCGCACACCGCGAGCGTGAGCTCTTGCGGACTCGCGAACACGGGCACGATGCGGTGCTGCTCCGCGCGGGGTCGATCGACGAGCGCGGAGAGCTCGATCGCGAGGTCGATGCCGTCGAGGGCGAGCCGCGGGAGCTGGAACTGCGTGGCGACGACGTCCGCGAAGTGCTCGATCGTCGTGCACCCGACGCGTGCGAGCTTGGAGGCCGACATCGTACGGTCCCGCAGCAGGTCGACCGGGATGTGGCGGGCCGGCGCGGCCGCGCTCAGCGTCGTCACGCGACGACCCCGAACAACCGGTCGAGATCACTCTGGGTGATGCCGGCGGATGGCAACGCTTCATCGACGGTCACCGCGACCGGGGCGAACAGCTCGGACATCTCGTCGCTCGGGGGGGCGAGCGCCGCTACCGTCGCCGCCGCCATCGCCATCGCCGCGGGCGCTGCGGCGCCGAGCGTGCTCCCGCATCCGCCGCAGAACTTGTCATGACCCTCGTTGACGAAGCGGCATCCGCGACACACTGGCTGCAGCGTGACGCCGCAACCCCCGCAGTAGCCACGGTGCGCGCGGTTGCTGCGCTGGCACCCGACACAGGTGAGCGTCACGCGTGTGCCGCCTGCGCCGCGCGCGCGCGCTCGAGGATGCTGCGAAAGATCGCGACCGCGTTCTCCGGCTCGAAGGGCTTGAGCAGGAAGTAGCTCACGCCGGCCTTCTGGCAGGCGAGGATCTTGTCGCGCGCGGTGAGCGACGTGCACATGACCACGACCGCACGTGGATACTTCGCGAGCAGCTCGGCGGCGGCGGCGGCCCCGTCGCGGCCCGGCATCACGATGTCGAGGGTGACCAGGTCCGGGGTGTGACGCTCGTAGAGCTCGAGCAGCTCGTTGGCGGTGCCGGCCTCGGCAGCGATCGTGAACCCGGCGGTACTCAGCACGCGCCGCAGCTGGCCGCGCATGATCGGAGAGTCGTCGACAATGAGAGCGGTGGGCATCGCCACCGTGAATCGACCTTCTCGCTCCAATGATAACCCCCCGCGGCCTCGCTCGGATGATTGCCTCAAGGTGCGACTCGATCGGCGTCGCGTCGGATCAGCGGAATCTTCGAGGTGTAGGTCAGGCTGTTCGCGGGCCTGGTGCGAGGTCGGCCCCCGAGCACCTGCGGGTCGGTGCTCGGGAACCGGCACAGCACGGTGGTGCCGGCGCCGAGCACGGTCGTGACCTCGATCGTCCCGCCGAGGTCGGTCACCGCCTGGAGCAACGCGGCCATGCCGATGCCGCGACCCGAGGTCTCCGAGACGGTGTCGCGCGTCGTCACACCGTCGGCGAACAGCGCGGCAACCAGGTCGTCGGGGGTCGTGCACGGGATTCCCGCCGCGCCGGCCCGGGCGCGCACGGCCTCCCAGTCGATGCCGTGGCCGTCATCGGAGAACGCGATCGTGGTCGAGCCGGGCTCGTACTCGGCGACGAAGCGCAGGCGGCCGGTCGCCGGCTTGCCGAGCGCCGTGCGCTCGTCGCCCGCCTCGATCCCGTGATCGATCGAGTTTCGTACGGCGTGGACAGCGGCGGCCCAGAACGCCGACCAGTTGGCGCCATCGAGCCGGACGCCGCCGTCGACGATGTCGACCGCGAGCTCACCCTTGCCGAGGCGGCGAGCGAGGCTCTGGGCGTGCTGCGCGAGCCGGTCGAAGCGGCGCGCAACGGGTTCGAGGGTCCACCGCGCGAGGGCCGCCGCGATCTCGGGGCCCGAGACGCCCTGCTCCGCTCGCTTGATGACCTGCGCCAGCTCGGCGCGCTCGACCTCGACGATATCGTCACGGGTGGCTCCGCGCAGTCGGCTCATCCAGCTCGCCACGGTGGTCCAGCCCTCGAGCAGCGCGGTGCGCTGGACGACCGACAGGGGCTCGAGGGTCTCGGCGAGCTCGCTCTCGATGGTGTGGCACAGCTCGCTGTAGAGCTCGAGCCCGAACAGCGCGCAGTTGCCCTTGAGGGTGTGCAGGATCCGGCGCTCGACGACGATCTCGCACGGCGACGCCAGGACGCCGAGGAGCTCGCCGACGTTAGTCATCAGCTCGTCGACCCCCTCGCGATCGCTCGTGATGCGCTGGAACATGCCCATCAGCTCGCGCTGCTCGCGCTCACTGCGCTCGCGGACGACCTGCGCGGTGACGTCGTCGATGACGACCAGCAGGCGCTCGAGACGAGCGCCGTCGAGGATCGTCCGGTAGCTGACCTCGTACGCGCGCCCCGTGACCGCGAACCGCTTCGGCATCTGCGCCATGCAGAGGTCGACCGGAATGAACCCGTCACGCAGCGTGCTGAGCGCGAGCTCGAACCACGCCGCGAACTCCGGCGCCTGGGGCTCGAGGTAGGCCATGATCGTTCCCTCCGTAGCCGGCTCGCCGAACCAGACGTCGACGATCGCGGACCGCTCGTTCGCCATCCGGCCGAACGTGTCGATCATGACGAAGCCCTGCGCGACGGTATCGAGCACGAGCCGCATCTCGCCGTTACGCTCGTCGAGCTCGGCCGTGCGGATGACGACCATCTGCTCGAGGTTGTTCGCGTAGTGCGTGAGCTGCCGGTCGCGCGCGGTGATGGTTCGGGTGAAGAACATGATCGCGAGCACGCCGAGCACGAGCCCCGCCCCGCCCGCGATCAGCGTGATCCGCGTGACCTGGGTGAGCTGCGCCTGCGCTTCGTCGAGCCGGCGCGTGGAGACCGCGATCGCGACCCGCCCAACCGTGACGCCCTCGATCACGGCGGGAGCCCAGCTCGACAGGGAGGTCCGCGTGCTCGTGAGGACGCCGGGCTCGCCGGCGAAGAGCGCCCTGCGATCGGCGAGCGCGCCGTGGCGAGCGACCAGCTTGTCCTCGCCGTCGAGCGCCACGATGGTCTGGACGTCGGCCGACTCGGCATGCACGCCAAAGCCCTCCCGGACGACGATCGGATCCTGCATCGCGAGCCCGACGTCGGTCGCCCGCGCGAGCTCCTGCGCTCCGCGCAAGGCGCGCCACTGCAGATCCGCGCGGACCTCGGGCCCGAACCGCTCGGACAGGTTGCCGACCAGCGCCACCGTCACCCCGGTGAACAGAGTCAGCCCGACGACGAGCGCGGTCAAAAACAGCACGCGCAGGCGGCGGATCGACATCCGCTGCTTGGTGGGACGGTCGGACATGGTGGCCTACCGGGTGACGATCGTGTAGCGACGGTCGCTGTACGCGAGGCCGTCGACCGTGAGGGCCTTGACCTCGGGCGTCAGCTGGTCGATCCGCAGGTAGCTGATCGCGCCCGGGAACTTGGCGACGACCTTCGCGAGGTGCACCGCCGGCAGCGATCGCGGGGCGGCGCCCTGACCACGGACCTTGCGATCGATCCAGAACCGCCCCGCCTCTTCGGGCGTCATGCCGAGCACGCTCTGGTCGAAGCCACCGCGCTCGGCGCTGTTGGGCTCGGCATTGAACGGCGCCAGCCGGGTGTCGCCGATGACGATAGGCTCGCCGAGGAAGGCGCGCTTGAGCTCCAGGCGCGAGACGCCGGTGACCGGGGACTTCGCGCTGACCACGACGACGAGCTTCGCGCTCTCGGCGGCGGCCGGCCGGACCCCGAGCGCGAGCAGCACGAGCACCAGGACGCAGGTCGCGCTTGTGCGGGTGCGCATCAGAACACCCACGCGATCTGGCTGGAGAGGATGACGAGGTGTCCGATCGTTCCCAACCGGCCGGAACCTTCGGTGTCGGCGACGGTCCCCATCGCCTTGAGGACCACCGTCGGAGTGGGCCGGAAGTTGAGCCCAACACTACCTCCCCGGACCTCCTCGAACAGCGTGGGCTCGAGCGGCTTGTAGTGCTCGTACGAGGCAAACGGCATCACGTTCCAGAGGTGATTGAACCGGTACCCGACGAGCACGTACATGCCGAGGTCGCGACCGTCCGCTTGAAAGCCTGCGCCCTTCGGCGCGCGCTGCCCCGCCAGGTAGTTGCGCGTCCGGACCATCGCTTCGCCCTGCGCGTGGAGGCTGCCGTGCTGCCACGAGATGTCCGCCGCGAGCGTCACCTCGTCCTGGGTGACCTTCGGCGTCAGGATGCTGGGGCCGACCGCGGTCGCGCGCCCCGCGTACGCCGAGACGCCGAGGTTGACCGTACCCGCCCACGGTGCCGCCACCTCGAGCCGTCCACCGAACGCCGGCCGGCGGTCCGGATCCGACGTCGCCGACGCCTTGCTCCGACCGTTCGACATCGTCGCGTGATAGCCGACGCGGTACTCGCCGACGTACGTCGAGCCGAACGCGTGGAGGCCGGTCTGATGCTCGGGGATGAACTCCTCGCCGATCACGTACGGCCGGAACGTCGAGATGATCGTGGGCGAGCCGTGGTCGACGTTCCAGATCCCGTACGGCGAGAGCCAGTGTCCTGCGCGGATCGTCAACCGGGGATGCAGGTCGTACTCGACGTAGGCGCGCTCGATCCGGATGCCGCCCCACTCGATGGGTCGGTACAGGTTCGCTGGATCGGGGGTGGCCGTCGACGTGAACGTTCCGTCGTTGTTGCCGCCGTTCGGTGCGAACAGCAAGCGCACCTCGGTCAGGGTCCGCCAGCGCCGGGTCAGGTTCTTGGCGATGTAGATGTTCAGGTTGCCCGTGCCGAAGGACGCCGTGTCACTCGCGAGCTTCGCGCTGGGTGCGTAGTTCAGGACCTGGTAGCCAAAGTCGGCAAACCCGTAGATCTGCAGCTTGTCGTCGTAGGCGGCGGTGGCATCCAGGCCGATGCTCGCGAGATCGAACTCCTCGGCAGCCGGTGCCACGGCGGCCACGGTCGCCGCGGGCGGCGCGACGGTGGCCTCGCCGGCGGCGGGCGTTGCCGGGGCTGGGGC
>JALZOI010000812.1 GCA_030857245.1 Myxococcota bacterium | reverse complement strand
CCCGCGACGAGCGGGCGCCACGTGCCGCCGTCGCGGACCTGGCGGTGGCGCAGGTATGGATGGGTCGGGGACGGCACCGCGGCGCCGACGACGGCCGCGTGGACGCCGGGGAGCGGCGCGCGATCCTCGGCGAGCGCGGCGATCGCTCGCGTGGCCTGATCGAGCTGCCTCGCCGCGAGCTCGTGGTTGCGCACCGCGACGAACGCGACGGTGGCGATCACGATCGCGATGACCGCGCCGAAGGCGAAGTCGCGCAGCTGCCGGACGACCAGGTGAGACATCGACGGAGCTCGTTACTGCGGGCCGGCGAGGTAGCGCGCTACCTCGCGCTCGACGGCGAGCAGCTGGGTCGCCGGCTCGGCGCGACCGGCGATCACCTCGCCGAGCGCCGTCTTGTAGGGGGTCCACAGCATCCGCATCGCCGGGCCCTGCGGCATCGCCACGGTATGCGCGAGCTGGGCGCGGAAGGCGACGAGCGCCGGATCCTTCGCGACGTCGGCGTCGTCATAGGCGCGGGGATTCGGGACGACCTGGCGGGCGAGCTTCGCGCGCTCGATGGCGGCGACGTCGGAGGTCAGCGCATCCATCACCGCGAATGCGGTCTCCTTGTCGCGAGCGCGCGCCGACATCAGCAGGCCCTCGGCGCCGAGGAACGGCGCGGCGGGCTTGCCGGTCGCGCTGACCACGGGGAGCGTGGTGACCTTCCACGGCACGCCGGCCGCGATGTCGGCGACGAACCACGGGCCGGAGATCACGGTGGCGGCCTTGCCCTCGTTGAACAGGGTCGCGACGAGCGGACCCTCGGCGTGCGGCGGCGTGACGCCCTTGACGACGAGCTCGCGCGCGAACGACATCGCGGCGGCGGCCTCGGGCGTCGCGATCGCGAGCGTGCCGTGCGGGTCCATGATCGTGCCGCCGAAGCCGAACAGCCACGGCGCATGGCCGTAGAGATCGACGTTCGCGTAGGCGATCGCGTAGCCGGCCTTGGCCCGCATCGCGGGTGCGAGCGCGATCAGCTCGTCGGTGGTGGTCGGCGGCGCCGGGACGAGATCGGAGCGATAGAACAGCGCGAGCGACTTCACCGTCATCGGCAGGCCCCACAGCGAGCCCTTGTACGCCATGACCTCGAGGCTCTCCGGCGTGAAGCGATCGGCGCGCGCGTCGTCGACCCAGAACTCGATCGGCTCGATCACGCCGGAGTCGGCCCAGTCGCCGATCCGGTCCTGCGGGTAGATGAAGAGATCGGGGCCGTTGCCGCCCGGGATCGCCGAGGTCAGCTTGTCGGCGAACGCGCCGTACGGGACGGCGACGAGCTCGACCTGGTGCTCGGCGTGCGCGGCGTTCCAGCGCCCGGCGGTGAGCTCGAGGGCTTCGCGCTCGAGGCCGTTGTAGGCGTGCCACAGCACGACGCCCTGCGGCCGCTCGCAGCCGAGCAGCAGGGTGACGAGGGCGAGCACGACGACCGGCAGCAGGAGCAGGCGATCGATCAGGATCCGCTCGCCGCGGGCGGTCTTCGCGATCGCCGCCGCACCCGCGGGGGCGGGCGGCAGCGTTCCGGCGGGGCGCACCCGCGGCTCGGGCGTGCGCGCCACGGTGGGGTCGGTGGGGTCGGTGGGGTCGGTGGGGTCGGGGGGGCGGGGAGGGTGGGCCAGCCCAGGGCGCTGCGGATCAGCTCGTCGCGCGTGGTCACAGCCGGGCCTCGGTGGCGCGATCGAAGAGGTGGATCGAGCGCGGGTCGAGCCAGACCTGCACGGTGTCACCAGGGCGTGGCGCGGAGCCGGCGTCGGTGCGGACGGTGAGCGGGCCGGCGGCGGACTCGAGATGGAGCACGACCTCGGCGCCCAGCACCTCGCGCATCGCGACCTCGCCGGTGAGCGCGACCGCATCGCCGCCGCCGACGAGCGAGAACCGCTCGGGACGGATGCCGACGACGATCTGGTCGGACTCGTTGGCCGGGCGCAGCGCGGGCCCGCGATCGGCGAGCGGGATCTCGAAGCCGGCACCTCGCGCGGCGCGGCGATCGCCGGTCTGCGAGAGGTCGGCCGCCAGGAAGTTCATCGTCGGCGTCCCGAAGAAGCCGGCGACGAAGCGGTTCGCGGGGCGCTCGTAGATGTCGATCGGCGTGCCGAGTTGCTGGACGACGCCGTCCTTGAGCACGACGATCAGATCGGCGAGCGTCATCGCCTCGATCTGATCGTGGGTGACGTACATCGACGTCGTCTTCGAGGCGAGGTGGATGCGCGCGATCTCGCGGCGCATGTCGCCGCGCAGCTTGGCATCGAGGTTCGAGAGCGGCTCGTCGAACAGGAACACCTTGGGGGCGCGGACCAGCGCGCGGCCGATCGCGACGCGCTGGCGCTGGCCGCCGGACAGCGCCTTGGGCCGGCGCTCGAGGTACAGCGTGAGCCCGAGGCTCTCGGCCGCGGCGTTCACACGCTGGCGGATCTCGGCCTCCGGCAGGTGCTTGATGCGGAGCCCGAACGCCATGTTCTCGAACACGGACATGTGCGGGTAGAGCGCGTAGCTCTGGAACACCATCGCGATGTCGCGGTCCGCGGGCTGGAGGTTCGTGACGTCGCGGCCCGCGATCCTGATCGTGCCGGCGGTCGGCTCCTCGAGGCCGGCGACCATGCGGAGGGTCGTGGACTTGCCGCAGCCGCTCGGGCCGACGAGCACCGCCATCTGGCCGGACGGGATCGTGAGATCGAGGTCCGGGATCACCGGGCGCGCGACGCCTTCGTAGATCTTGCGGATCCCGCGGAGCTGGAGCTCGGACACGACGGGGCGTCGAGCAAGCGGCACGCCACGCGTAACTGCGCGACGTCACAGGGAGTCGGCGGTCGCGCGTTGCCGGAAACAACGAGGAGTCCCGTGCAGACGTCAACGCGGCCGCAGCCCGGCCGCGGTGCCGGCCAGCACGCCGACCAGCACGCCGACGAGGTGGGCGAGCGGGACCTGGCGGACGTCGGGGCCGAGGTCCATCGGGAACGCCGGCGCGCCGGTGACAATCTCGTAGAGCGGCTTGGTCGCGCTCACGAGGAGGATCGCGGCGACGGCCACGCGGGCGGGGCCGCGGCGGCGGACGAGCTCGAAGACCAGCGCGGCGGCGAGCAGCGCGTGCGAGAGCCCGGAGGTCCCGCAGTACCAGGCCGCCGTGCCGGTCGCGAGGACGGCGACGGCGGGGAGGGCGAGGC
>JALZOI010000811.1 GCA_030857245.1 Myxococcota bacterium | reverse complement strand
GCGCGGAGCTCGGCCGCGGTCGAGACGTCGGCCAGCGCCGGTGAGCCCGGGGCGCGGCCCCCCTCGGCCGCCGGATCCGGGGCATGGCGCCACGGCTTGACGCGCGCGGGCGATTCGCATGCGGCACACGCCACAGCGATCACAGCTAACACCGCGACTTGAGAGGCCCTGGAGGCCATGTTAGAACCGCATCATGCCGCACCGTCTGGGCCTGCGCACCGTCCTCCTTGCAGTTCTCCCTGGCGTGCTGTTCGCCGCCGCTTGCGAGAAGGACAAGCTCAAGGGTCCCGAAGCCGAGGTCAGGAAGAGCGACGTCAAGCTCAACCTGCCCGCGGTCCCGGGCTTCGAGCTCCCGCCGTCGAGCTCCGACGGCGGGCACTCGGTGAAGGAGATGCGGGTCAAGGGCCGCAAGCTCCTCGAAACCGAGATCACCGTCAAGGGCATCGTGACCTGGGCGTACGACTGCCCCACCGCGGTCCGCGAGCCCGGCATGGACGACAAGACCGTCCAGAAGATCATCGAGGACGACCCGACGAAGTGCGAGCGGGCGAAGTTCTACATCGGTGACGCCGCCGACACGCCGGCCGAGAAGAGCATGTGGGTCGTCGACGTTCCGCGCCCCTTCAACAAGCTCGAGATCGAGCGCCTCCCGAAGGAGGAGCTCAAGAACCCGCCGCCCGACAAGTGCGACCGCAAGAAGGTGGGTCACTGCCCCGTCTACAAGGTCGGCGACCAGGTCGAGGTCACGGGCACGTGGAGGACGTCGTCGCCGCACAGCGAGCGGAACAGCGATGGCCTCCTCGTCTACAAGAAGATGAAGAACGTCACGCAGAACTGGGAGTCGCCGGCGGTTGATCCGAACGCGCCCGGTGCTCCGGCCGACGGCGCGAAGCCGTCGCCCGAAGATCTCGTCAACAAGAAGGGCTGATCCGGGCGGCTCCGGGGAGCGCCGCAGCGCGCGGCGGCATCCCACGCGGGACATGTATAGTCGCCGCGACGTGATCGAGCCGGGACGGCAGGTGGGTGATGGTGGCAGCGAGCCCGTCGCCGCGCCCGTCGGCGTTGCGCTCGCGGATCCCGCGGCACCGCCCCGTCGGCGCACCGGCTGGCTCGCCTTCATCGTCGGCAAGCTCGGCGCGCAGTTCATCTACGCGTTGATCTGGCTGTTCGGTCGCACGCACCGCCGCGCCGACGTGCCGTGGCTCGCCGGGCCGATCGGCGAGCGCGTGATCGGCGACGCGCCGTACCGCCAGGTCGCGCTCGCCGAGGACCTCACGGTCGAGCGGATGGCGCGCGATGGCGGCCTGGTGCCGAGCTTCGCGCAGCTCGACGGCGGCGACTTCGTCCCCGGCGACATCCATCCGCGCGTCCGCGAGTTCTACGAGCACACGACCGAGTTCGCGATGGACGTCTGGAGCAAGACGTACTTCCCGAGCAACGTCGGGCTGTGGCTGCTCGTCACGACGATCAGCCGCCAGGTCGAGCAGCTGAACTTTCCGCTGTCACCGCTCGCGACCGCGCGCGGGATGTCGAGCGAGGTGATCTCGATGCGCCGACGCGATGGCAGCGTGCGCTACACGGGCTGGTTCCGCACCGTCGGCGCCGAGCGCGCGGTGCTCTACACCGGCTTCTACATGACCGAACGCGCGCCGAACGAGGCCGGGCCGTGCGTGAAGGTCGTCTTCCCGATGCCGAACGGGAACGCGACGGTGCTGCTGCGGCCGCAGGTCAGCGCCGGCGGTGCGCTGGTGCTCGACTCGTCGGGCAAGCGGTTCGGCGACGCCGGCTTCTACCGGATCCAGGCGCGCGGCGCCGACCGCATCCGCGTCTGGCACATCCGCAGCCTCAAGGAGCACTTCCGCGTGTTCGTCGACGACGCCGGCGTGCTGCGCTGCGATCACACGGTCCGCTTCCTCGGCCTGCCGGTGCTGACGCTGCACTACAAGATCGTCCGTCGCGACCGCTGATCGGCGTGCGCCGCTGACTGCGCGCCCGGGTGGCCGGCGCCGTACCCACCCCGGGAGGATGCGGAGCCTGCTCGTCGCCGTGCTCGCGACCGGCTGCCGCAGCCCGGCCGCGGCGGCGATCGCGGGCGGAGCGCCTCGAGCCGCGAGCCGGCGGCTACTGGAGCTCGTCCTCGTCGCGATCCATGCCGACGGTCTCACCGGCATCATCGCGCTGGCCGACGTTGTCGCCGTGGTTGCCTTGCGTGATCGTTGGCTTGTCGCCGCGCTTGCTGCTGCGCGTACGATGGGAGTCGGCCGGCCGCTGCTTGGCGGAGGCCGAGGACGAGGACGACTTGCGAGGTTTGCTGGTCTTCTTCACGGGTACGGTCCTTTCAACCCGGCTGGACCGGGTGCGCCACCTTGGCAGCAGGCGTGCCGACCGCGGCATCTCCGGCGGGGGATGCGTCACCGCGCGGCGATCCGCGCGATCGAGCAACCGTGCCGTCAACACCGCCGCGGCCGCCGAGGTCACCGTGACGACGAGGGTCCAGCCGAGCTTGTTTCATGGGCACCCTCACGCCGTGCAGCGGTCGTGCCCGCACGCTCCCGCGCGCGCTGCGTGGCGCGGCGCGTGGATGGGCGCGACGACCGGTGCTTCGACGTCACGCGTGCGGCGCAGGAGCGCGCGCGCCGCGGGACCGCGACCGCGCGCGATCAGCTCCGCGCACGATCTTCGATGATTCTCTGACGACGCCGCACCCACGCGTAGCCGAGGAGGATCGCGACCGGCGTGATGAACGTCATGACCGTCGAGCTCGAGCGCAGCAGCATCCCGCAGTCCCCGGACCGGCCGCTCATCCACAGCCCCGGATGGATCACGAGCAGGACGAGCAGCGGCCACAGCGAGCGCATCCCGCGCTGGCGAAACGCGGGCGCGAAGCCCGCCGCCACCACCATCGCCGCCGCGATCGCGAACATGATCCAGCCCCGGCGGATGTTCGCGTCGATGACGTGCATCGCGCCGGGCCCCGAGCACGCCAGGGCGACGCCGGCCGGCCAACCGATGACCACCCCGATGACCGTGCCCCGGATCCACACGCTCGGATCAGACCACGAGGCGACGCGATCTGCCAACCCCGATGTCAGCGCGAGCCGCGGAGCACGGCGATCGCATCGCAGATCTTCGTGGCGAGCAGGACCGGGCGGGCGTCGACGACGGCCTCGCACCCGGTCGGCAGCCGCGCGCCGATCGCC
>JALZOI010000810.1 GCA_030857245.1 Myxococcota bacterium | reverse complement strand
CCGTCGAGCCGCCCGCGCGAGCCACGCCGCCACCGCCGCAGGGCGCACCCGGCGGTCGCGACGGCGGATACGATCTGCCGCCACCGCTCGCCTGACTCCGGCGCGGAGGTTTCATCGTCGGTCGCCTCGCCACGCGCGTTACAACGCGCCCATGCTCGATCGCCTGTTCGCGCCCGCCACCGGGCTCCGTGCGTGGCTGCCGAAGTACGGCCGCGGCGAGACCGTCACGATCGATCGTTACGACCCGACCACCAAGCTGCTCGGCGGCCCCGGCTTCACGCTGCCGGTGACGGCAGGCAAGCCGCTGTACGGAGCGACGCTCGACGAGCTGCAGGCCGGCTGGGGAGCGGCGCTGTGCAAGTTCGACGAGGAGGCACCGAAGCTGAAGCAGGCGCTCGCGGCGAATGCGCAGGACAGCATCGCGAGCCTGCGCAACGTCAACCGCTCGATCACGGTGTGTCACGAGCTCCCGCGCACGACGGAGCGCTCGGCGGGCCCGACCAGCACGATCCGGATCGGTCTCGACGGCAAGGCGCGCGCCTTCGTGCTCGCGCTGCCGACGGCAGGCTCGCCCGAGCTCACGGCGCAGCTCGTCGCGGAGCTCGACGCGAAGTTCGGCAAGGCCGACGAGCACCAGGCGAAGGACTACACCGAGCGTGTGTATCTCGATCCCGCGGCGAAGCTCCAGGCCTTCGTCACCGTCCACGCGCAGAGCATCCACGTCGAGGTCGGCCCGTACCTGCCGCTCGCCGAGCTGATCAGCGGCCCCGCGCCCGGCCTCGGGATCGCCACGCCGAGCATGCCCGGTGGCTCGTTCGCGAAGATCCAGGCCGAGAACCCGGCGCACTTCCGGCAGTCGGGCGTGCTCGCGTCGCTGATCTATCCGCCCACCGAGTTCAACAAGAACGAGACCGAGGTCGAGCTCGAGCAGTACGCCGGCGCCCAGCAGACCTATGGCTACCGCGTCGTCCTCGACCACACGGATCGCGAGCCGCTCGGTGACCGGGTGTTCGCGATGCTCGAGGAGAAGCTCGGCACGGGCAAGCCGGTCAAGCGCGACGGCGAGGGCCAGCACTGGACGTTCGCAAAGAATGGCCGGAAGATCGCGGCGTGGCGGGTCTCCCAGCAGTGGCAGCTCGACGTGACGAAGTAGGCGGCGCGGCACGCCCCGCCGGGCACCGCGTGGTCGTCTCCGCGCTCGGCGACGATCCGCTGCAGGCGCTCGAGCAGCTGACCAGCCTCGTGCCGCAGCCACCGCCGGATCCGGCGACGCTCGGCGCCCGCGACCTCGTGATCGCGGTGAAGAGCGCGGCGGTCGGCTGGGTGGATCTGCTGATGACGAGCGGGCAGTACCAGCACGTGCCGGCACCGCCGTACACGCCGGGCCTCGAGTACGCCGGGGTCGTCGCGTGGGCGGGTGCCGAGGTCGGCGCGTTCGCGGTTGGTGACCCCGTGCTCGTCGATCCGTTCCTCGCGGGACCTCGCTCGCTGGGCGCGTATCGCTCGTACGGCGGCTTCGCGTCGTACGCGGTGGCGCCGGTCGAGGCGGTGCGGCGGATCCCCGGCGCGCTGTCGTTCGATCAGGCGTGCAACCTGCTCGGCAACTACGAGACCGCGTACCACTGCCTCGTGACGCGCGGCCGGCTCGCCGCCGGCGAGACCGTGCTGATCCACGGTGCGTCGGGTTCGACCGGGCTCGCCGCCGTCCACGTCGCCAAGCTGCTCGGCGCGACCGTGATCGCGACCGGCCGCTCCGAGACCAAGCTCGCCATCGTGGAGGCCGAGGGCGCCGATCACGTGATCACCAGCGGTGCGGATCGCCCGCCGCTCCGCGAGACGGTGAAGGCGCTGACCGGCGGCCGCGGCGTCGACGTGGTCTATGACGGCGTCGGCGGCGACATCTCGGTCGAGAGCCTGCGCTGCCTGCGGTTCGGCGGGCGGTTCCTCGTCGTCGGCTGGGCGGCGACGCCCGCGGTCGCGCACGGGCGCGGCGGCCGCGGCGCGCCCAACGCGAACGTGCTGCCGACCAATCTGATCATGATGAAGGGCCTCGACGTGCTCGGCTGCCCGACCGTGATCTCGACCGTGCAGGATCCGTCGCTGCGACCGCCGCGGATCGCCCAGGTGCTCGCGTGGGCGGAGGCCGGTCAGATCCGGCCGTACGTCTCGCACACGTTCCCGCTCGGCGAGTTCAAGGCCGCGATGCGCGCGAAGTGGGATGGCAGCGTCGTCGGCGGCTGCGTGCTGCATCCCTGAGCAGCCGCCGCGCGCGCGTCACTCGACGCGGATCGGCAGCCGGTGGACGACGTTGGTCGTCAGCTTCGGATAGTTCGCGTGCAGGCGGAGCTCGTACGCACCGGCCTGCTCGGGCAGGTCGAGCGCCATCGCGCGGGCACCCGTGGGGACGTACTGGTACGAGCCCCACGTGTCGCCGCTCGCGCCGGCGGGCACCACGGTGATCCAGAAGCGTTCGCCCGGCGTCGCGTACAGCGGTGCTGCGAATCGCACGCGCACCTTGCCGCTGCTGCGCAGGGATCCGTCGGCGAGCTCGAAGCGCTGCTGCGCGCGCGGCGTCGGCTTCGCTCCACCGGGCGGGTCCGAGGGATCTGGCGTCGCGTCCATCGCACCGTCCCGTTCGCTGCCCGAGCCCGCCTCGGCGGCGTCGCTCGCGACCTCGGCCGCCGCCGTCACGGTGATCGGCAGCGCGTGCTGGACATCGTGCGGCTGCGCCGGATAGTTGGCGTGCAGCCGCACCTCGTACCTGCCCGGACGGGCCGGCGCGTCGAGCGTCGCGGTGGTCGCGCCGTCGTCGACGAACTGCCACCTGCCATACGCCTCGGTCGACTGCCCCGGCTCGACGACCGTGATCCACAGCTGGTCCGTCTTGGGTGAGCGCGCCGGCGCCGGGAACTTCACGTGGATCTTGCCGCCGCTCGGGACCGACCGCGCCCGCAGCGTGAACGAGCGCACGACGCTGGTCCCCGGGACGGGCTTCGGGACCGGCGGCCGGCGCTGGTCGGGATGAGGCGGCGAGCCCGGCGTCGCAGCGACGCCGGCGACGCAACCATCGCCGCGCGCCTGCATGGCCGGTGGGCAGCGCGGCGTGCCGACACAGCGCTGCTTCGCGAGCAACCACGCCTGCTCCGGCCAGCAGCAGCGACCGTGCGTGTCCTCGCGACGCTCCTGCCCCGCGGGACACGCGTCGAC
>JALZOI010000209.1 GCA_030857245.1 Myxococcota bacterium | reverse complement strand
GCGCTGAGACCCGCGGGGTGCACGCGGGCGTCGTTGCCCAGGTGGGCGCGACCGCACGACCTGCGACCGGATCTCGGACACCGTGACCCACGTGGGTCACGCCGCTCGTGCCCACCGGACGCCACCTCCGACCGGATCTCGGACACCGTGACCCACGTGGGTCACGCCGTCCGTGATTACGCGGAGACCATCGCGGGCCGGATCTCGGACACCGACGACCCACGTGGGTCACGCCGCTCGTGCCCACCGGACACCATCGACCGACCGGATCTCGGACACCGTGACCCACGTGAGTCACGCCGCTCGTGCCCACCGGACACCATCGCCCGACTGGATCTCGGACACCGTGACCCACGTGGGTCACGCCGCTCGTGCCCACCGGACACCATCGACCGACCGGCTCTCGGACCGACCGGATCTCGGACACCGTGACCCACGTGGGTCGCGCTCGTGCCCACGTGCCAGGTCCGCCGCCGGAAACGCGCTGTCCTCGCTGCGGGCACATCCTCGGCGCACGTTGCGCTGGTGGAGGGCGTCCCCTCTTGCGTGCGAGCAAGCTCGAGCACTTACGCACCACGAAGTTGCGTTAGTGGAGGGCGTCCCCGGTATCGCTTCGCGGCCGGCAGGATCTGGTCCCACAGCCCGAACGTCGCGGCGATCAGATAGTCGAGCTCGCGGGTCGTCTTCGAACGCTGCAGCGAGGGCCGCTCCGGCATGCAGTAGGCGCCCAGCCGCGACGCCTCGAGCTGGTGCAAGACTCCACGCGACCAGCCCCGCCCCGCATAGACCAGACAGCCGGGTACCCACAGCGCCTCGAGATCGAGCAGCGCGTACGGGATCTTCTCGTCGACGCTACCGAGCGCGTCCTGGTACTTGCACTCGATCGCGATCGCCTTCTGATCGAGCGGCCGCATGACGAAGACATCGATCTGGCGGTCCTTGCCGATGATCGTCTTGCCGAGGTTGACCTCGCGATACACGACCAGCCCGTGCTCGCCGTACTGATGGTGGATGTACGCCGCGATCAGATCACGGTAACCGTTGCCGGTCATGCCCGCCCGGACGCGTTTCATCGCTCACGCCGTGTCATGCGGGCTTCGAGAGCACTCATACCGACAACCCGAGTTGCCCGAGCGAGGCCTCGACCGTCATCGCCGTGACCTCCTGCCCACCCCCGGCGGCGAGCCGCCGCCGCGTGATGTCCACCGCCTCCTCGCAGAGGTCATTGCCTTGAAATGAGCGGCCGAGCGTCATGGCCGCGACCCCGACCGATCCGGATCCCATGAACGGATCGATCACGAGCTCGCCCGGTACGGTGCTCTGGCGGATCAACGTCTCGCTGATCGCGGGCGGCTTCTCCGCCGGATAACCGCCGGAGATCCGCGGCGCCTCGAGGATGTCCGCAACGCCGAGGTCATTGAGCTTCCGCTTCCCCTTCTCGAAGAACAGGATGCACTCGTAGCGCGCACGGTAGTGGTAGCCCATCCCGATGTTGCGCTTGTCCCAGATGATCGGCTTCCAGAACTTGAAGCCCGCCGCCTCGCCGAGCGGCTTGGCGACGAACATCGTCTCGGGATCGCAGTACAGGTAGAAGTGCGTGTGCTTGCGGAGCACGCGGTAGACCTCGGCGAACAGCTCGGGGAACCGATCGTTTGGAAAGATCGAGAACCAGTTGTTGCTCGACGCCTTCGAGTTCTTGAGCCGCGTCGTGGTGCCGATCGCACGATGCTTCTCGAGCGACTCGTACGGCGGATCGGTGACGACGAGGTCGATCGACTCGGCGGGCAGTGCGCGCAACCAGCTGACGGCATCGCCCTGCGAGAGGTGGAACTTCGCGTCCATGGCAAGCACCCTCGCACGCCGCTCTGACAATCTGTTCAGTGTCCTGTTCAGGTACCGCGCGGCCGCCGACCTTCACCCCGCCGCGAGGTGATCTCGCAGCCGCCGCAGCCCGGCCTCGGTCTTCAGATCACTGATGTCGCCGCGCACGCAGGCCGCGATCGCCTCGTCGAGGCCGAGCCAGCGCGTCCGTGCGCCCTCCTCCATCGGCGAGCCATCCCCGACGAGGTCGAGCTGGCTCGCGGGATCGACCGCGACCGCGACGAAGTAGAACCGCTCGACCATCGCGCCGGGGGTCGGATACATCCCGGCGCCCAGCAACTCGATCGCCTCGGCCGTGACGACGAAGCCCGCCTCCTCGCGGACCTCGGCCGCCGCGCGCGTGCGCAGCCCGGCCTCGCCGCGGTCGCCGTCCTCGAGGATCCCGGCCACGAGCTCGGTCAAGAACGGCGTCGGCGGCGCCTCGGGCAGCGGCGCGCGCGTGACGTCGCGCCCGAAGATCAACGGCGGCCGCAGCCCCGCGCGCACGAGCACCTGCGTGCCGCGCGGATCGCGCGCATAGACCGCGACGACCACCGCGTCCTGGCCGTACGGCCGGACCATCGAGTCGCACACGTACGGCGCCGAGATCGTGCCGTCACCGCGCCGGTTGCGCAGCCGCAGCCGCCGGATCTGCAGGAACCCACCGGCGCCGACCTGCTCGTCGGAGTCGACGATCAGCTCGACGACATCGTCGGGCGCGCTCACTGGGGCGCAGGCGCGGCGGCCGCGCCCTCATCCGTACCGGGAGCCGTCGGCGCCGTGGCGCCCGGCGCGCCACCCTCGTCGGGCATCGGCGCGTTGCCCGGCGACGGCGCAGGACCCGGCGCGATCCCGCCAACGCCCCGGATCTCGTACGGCTTCAGCTTCTCGTAGATCGCGAACTGCAGCTGATCGACTTTGCCGTGGACCCAGCCCGGCACGCTCGGATCCTTCTGATCGAGCGGGAACGGCTGGGGCTGGCCCTTCTGGTAGCGCGCCATGATCGGCTTCACGCCGACGACCCAGCTGTCGCCGTCCGGCAGCAGCTCGACGACCATCGCGATGTTGATGCTCTGATCCACGAGATCGCGCTCGTCGTCGGTGGTCGCCGAGACGCCGAGCCCCTCCGGCGAGTACCAGCGCCCCACGGTCTGCATCCCGAGCGTGGTCTCGTCGGACTTCTGCAGCTTGTACTTGCTCTCGGTCGCCATCCGGGCCACGGCGAACAGCTCGAGCTTGTCGCCCTGATAGCGAGCCTGCTTGGCCTTCGCGATTTCCTTGCCCGACGCTCCGCACGCCGCGAGAGCGGCGAGAGCGATCACCGTGACGATCAGGTTGCGCATGCCGCGTTCGTACACCGAGTCCGCAGCGCAGGCCAGCCCGCCCTCGCGGTCAGACCGCGCCGGCGTTCGCCCGACCGGCGTGCGGCCGGCCTCGCGGCGGAGTGGTAGCCTGCCGGGATGGTGGAGCTGAGTGGCAAGCGCGCGCTCGTGACCGGCGCCTCGAGCGGCATCGGCGCGCAACTCGCGCGCTTGCTCGCCGCCGAGGGCGTGCACCTCGTGCTGACGGCGCGCCGCAAGGACGCGCTCGATGAGGTCGCCGCTGACTGTGCGGCGCGGGGAGCCCCACTCGCGCCTCGGATCGACGTCATCACCGCGGATCTCGGGCACCCCGATGCGGCGACGACGCTGTGGAAGGCCGCGAGCGCGGGCGGCCCGATCGACATCCTCATCAACAATGCCGGGTTCGGCTACTTCCGCGCGTTCGCGGATGCCGACTGGCAGCGCGATGCCGAGCTCGTGCAGCTCAACATCACGTCGCTCGTCGAGCTGTCGCGCCGGTTCGTCGATGCGCGCAAGGCCGATCCGGGGCGCGCGTACCTCGTCAACATCGCGTCGATCGCGGCGTACCAGTCGACCCCGAACTTCGCGGTCTACTCGTCGTCGAAGGCCTTCGTCCGCAACTTCACCGAGGCGCTCCACGACGAGCACGCCGGCTCGCCCCTGTCGGTGACCTGCGTGTGTCCGGGCGGCACGCGCACCGACTTCCACAGCCAGGCGGGTGCGGGCGACTACGGCTGGCTCGCCGATCGCTCGATGCTGACGGCCGAGCAGGTGGCACGCGTCACGCTCGGCGCGATGAAGCGCGGCAAGCGCAACGTGATCCCCGGCGCGATGAACAAGCTCTCCTGCTTCGCGGTGCGGTTCGTGCCCCGCCGGCTGGCGTCGTGGATGTCGCGGCGCGTGCTCGGCCGGCCGCGCGCCGGCTCCCTCCCCTCTCGCACGACGAGTGCCGCATGACCCACGCCGACAACCTTCGCCGCTGGGCCCCCGACGCACGTGGGTGCTACGAGGTCTGGTACACGACCTGGAACCATCCGCGGACCGACCAGGGCTTCTGGCTGCGCTTCATCACCGAGAACCCGGTCGCGGGGCCGCCGCATGGCGAGCTGTGGTTCGCGCGCTTCGACCCGACGAGGCCCGACAAGACGTTCGGGATCCACAAGCGCTTCCCGGTCGTCGAGTCCGCGGCCGCGCCGTTCTCGCTCGCGATCGGCGGCGCCCGGCTCGGGCACGATCACAGCGTCGGCGACCTCGCCGGCGACGGGCACGAGGTCCGCTGGGATCTGCGATGGGACGCCGCGGCGACCACGCTCCGCCAGCTGCCCGACGTGATGTACGCGCGCGGCGGCCTCGGCGAGACCACGGTGCTCTCGCCCAACCCGCGGGTCCCGCTGTCGGGCACGCTGGTCGTCGATGGCGAGGAGCTGACGTTCGAGCGCGCGATCGCGGGGCAGACGCACCTGTGGGGCAAGAAGCACGCGTACTCGTGGACCTGGGGACGGTGCGCCGAGTTCGCGGGCGCCCCCGACGCGCTGCTCGAGATCCTCGCCGTAAAGCTGCAGCGCCGCGGCGTGACGCTGCCGCCGATGACGCTGATCTCGCTCGATCTCGACGGCGAGCACCACCGGCTGAACCAGTTCCGCCACGTCACCGTGAACCGCGGCAGCTGGCGGACCGGCCGGACGACGTTCTCGGGCTGGTCACCGACCGTGAAGATCGAGGGCGAGCTGACGTGCGCGCCGCACCAGATGGTGAGCGCGCCGTACCTCGATCCCGATGGCACCGAGGTGTTCTGCGCGAACACCGAGATCGGCGATGCGCGCGTGGTCGTCTACCGGCGCAGCGGGCTGCGCTGGCTCGAGCACCGGCGGCTCGAGGGGCTGCGGCGCGGGCACTTCGAGATCGGCGGCCGCGTGCGTGACCCCGAGGTCGCGCGGCACCACGTCCTCGTGCCGTAGCGGCGCGGCGACGACGCCGGCACGCACGCCCCGTGACCGGCACGATCGGGCACGCGCACCGGCGAGCGGGGAACCACGACTGATGCTAGTGTCCGCCGCGGTCATGTCGGAACGCAGGAAGACCCCGCTCTGGGACGTTCACAAGCAACTCGGCGCCCGGCTGATCGACTTCGGCGGCTGGGACATGCCGGTCCAGTACCCGCTCGGGACGATCAAGGAGCACAAGGCCGTGCGCGAGGCGGTCGGCCTGTTCGACGTCTCGCACATGGGCGAGGTCTACCTCCGCGGGCCGCGCGTCCGCGAGGCCGTCGATCGGCTGACCACCAACAACGTCGCCGGTGCAGCGGTCGGCAAGGCCGTCTACACGCTGCTCTGCTTGCCGAGCGGTGGCGTTGTCGATGACTGCATCTTCTACAAGCGGTCCGAGGACGAGTTCTTCGTCATCGTCAACGCGTCGAACACGACGAAGGACCTCGAGTGGTTTCGCGAGCAGACGCGCGGGCTGTGCGAGGTCGACGACGTCTCCGACGCGACCGCGCTGATCGCGGTGCAGGGCCCCAAGGCGATCGCGATGGTCGATCAGCTCGCGGGCGGCACGCTCGGCGGGCTCACCAGCTTCACGTTCACCGATGCCACGGTCGCCGGCGTCGCGTGCGTCGCCGCGCGCACCGGGTACACCGGCGAGGACGGCTTCGAGCTCGCGTGCGCGAACGGCGATGCGGTCCGGCTGTGGACCGCGCTGCACGAGGCGGCCCAGCCGCTCGGCGGCACCGCGGTCGGGCTGGGCGCGCGCGACACGCTGCGCCTCGAGGCGAAGCTGCCGCTCTACGGCAATGACCTCGACGACGCGCATACGCCGCTCGAGGCCGGGCTCGGCTGGGCGGTCAAGCTCGACAATCGCGACTTCATCGGGGCCTCGGTGTTGCGCTCGCAGAAGGCCACCGGCCTGACGCGCCAGCTCGTCGGCTTCAAGCTCGCCGATGACGCCCGCGCGATCGCACGCCATGGCTATCCGGTCGTCGACCGCAGCGTCTCGCCGCCGGTGATCGGCACCGTGACGAGCGGTGGTCCCGGCATCTGTGTCGGCGGCGCGATCGGTCTCGCCTACGTGCCCGTGGGGAAGGCGGCGGCGGGTACCCAGCTCGCGATCGACTGTCGCGGGAAGGACGTTCCCGCTCACGTGGTCTCGGGCAAGTTCTACAAGCGGAGTTGATATGAGTTACCCGTCCGATCTTCGTTACACCCACGACCACGAGTGGCTGCAGGCGCAAGGCTCGTCCTGGCGCGTCGGCATCACGCAGTTCGCCGTCGACCAGCTCGGCGACATCACCCTCGTCGACCTCCCCAGGGAAGGCGACCTCGTCACCAAGGGCCAACGGTTCGGCACGATCGAGAGCGTCAAGAGCGTCTCCGATCTGTACGCGCCGGTCTCGGGCCGCGTGACGTCGGTCAACGCCGCGCTCAAGGACGCGCCCGAGAGCGTGAACAGCGAGCCCTACGGCAGCGGCTGGATGATCGAGCTCGAGCCGACCGAGAAGGTCGAGATCGACGAGCTGCTCACGGTCGACGCGTACACGCAGCACGTCGCCGCGCAGTGAGCTCGCAGCGACGCCGGGCGCGACGGCGTTACTTGCAGCCCGGGATGCCGAGGTAGATCCCGAGAGCGCTCGGGATCCGCATCGACACGCCCGCCGTCGCGACCCAGGCGTCTCCGTCGGGCTCGGTCGACCACACGCGCCCTGCCTCGGCGAACAGGCCGACGGCCGAGATGCCGTGATACGCGCCCGCGATCGCGCCGCAGTGATCGCTGCCGCTGAAGCTCTGCTTCGTCGGCGTGTAGACCTCGGTGTCGATCCGCAGCTTCGCCGCGGCCGCGTAGCCGAGCGTCATCGTGCGGAGCTCGCCGCGACCTCCGATCGAGGTCCGGGTGCGGCGCGTCCGATCGATGAACGCCGCGGCATCGGCGTAGATGCCGTGCGAGGTCGTCAGCCTGGTCTGCTCGAACGTCCAGCCGACGCCGATGTCGTACGGCTGATCGCGGCGCTGGGTCCCGCTCGCGATGTGGGTGCCGGCCGCCGCGTGCAGCGACGACGAGCCGGCCTCGCCGGCGTGACCGACCCGCGTCGAGCTCCCGAGCTCGCCCCGCATCGGCGGGATCGCGAAGGGTACGACGCAGCCGGTGGTCAGGATCGCGATCGCGAGGCATCCGAAGCGCACGCCGCGCTGTGCAGCAAGCGTCGCGCCACGTGGCACGTCGGTCGATCCGCGGGGTTAGCGTGCGGGGGCGACGTGCCGTCGAATCACAGTGTGAGCGGGTGCGGGGCCGGCGCCGGCGCGCTCAGCACTGAGCCTGGCAAACCTTGTACGACGGCGTGAACAGCTTCGGGCAGCACTTCGGGGTCGCGGTGGGGCACTGGGCGTCCGCGTGACACGCGATCGCACCGCAGTTCGTACCGGCCGCCTTGCACTCGCTGCCCATCGTGCCGCCGTTGCCGAAGCAGCACGTGCCGCCCGCGCAGTCCTCGGCGCCATCGCAGGCGAAGTTCTGGGTCGGACACTGGCCGGTCGCGACGCAGCGCACGGTCGAGCCGGTGCAGCAGACCTCGTTGGCCGCGCACGTCACCGTCAGGCACCCGGGCCCGATCGACGCATCCGCGGTCGAGCCGGTCGCATCGACGCCGGCATCGCCGCGCGGCCCGTCGCCAACCGCCGCATCACCGGGCTTGCCGGGCCCGCCATCGTCAGCGCTGCCGCAGGCCGCGCTGACGACGACGCACGCGATCAGGACGCTCGCTCGGAGGCTCCGGGTGCTGACCATGGCAACCATGCTACCGCGGCACGCTCCGGCGGTACCACCAAACGAGCGGGCCGGCCGGCCGGTCAGCGCGCGCGGCGCTGCTGCGCGGTGGTCTCGACGAGCTTGCGGACATCGTCGATCAGCAGCTGCAGCTTGCCCGGCGCGCTGCTGCGCTCGAACACGAGCTTGCCCGCGGGATCGAAGATCTTGAGGTGCGGCAGGTCGAAGCCGCCGGGCGACAGGTAGCGCGCGGCCGCCTTGCTGTCCCAGTCGACCACGTCGATCTTGCGGATCGCGACGAGGTCGGGGTGCTTGCGTGCGAGCTCGACGAGCGCTGGATCGAGCGTCTTGCAGGGCACGCACCACGTCGCCCAGAAGTCGTAGATCGTGAGCTTGCCGGGGATGGCCAGCAGATCGAGCGCATCGCCCGGCGCGCCGTGGTTCGCGATGTCGAGCTTCGGGGCGGCCTGCTTCGTGGGCTTCGTCGCGTCGGGCTTCGTCGCGTCGGGCTTCGTCGCGTCGGGCTTCGCGCCCTTCAGCGCATCGGGGTCGCGCTTCGCATAGCCGTCGGCGTCGGTCGGCGACGCGCTACCGGCAACCGATGTCGGGCCTTCGCCCTCCGCGGGGCCGCGCGCCTCGCCTTCCGCGTGGGCCTCGCCCTCGGCGTGCTCGTCACCGTGATCAGCGCCCTCGCCCTCGGCGTGCTCGTCACCGTGATCGTGGCCCTCGCCTTCGGCGTGATCGTGCCCCGCGTGATCATCGACGGCCGCGGCCTTCGGCGCGGACCGCCCACCGAACGACCACGACGCGCCGACCTCGAGGATCGCCGGCATGTCGAGCTGGCCACCGACGGCGTGCGTGATGAACGGGATCTTGAGCGACACGTCGATCGCGACGCTCGAGCTCGCCAGCCATGACACGCCGGCGGCGGCCATCGCGTCGAACCGGCCGCGGTTGCCGTCGTCGGTGTGCGTGATGCCGCTCCACCGCTCGGCGGTCTCGCCCTGCGCCTCGAGGCCGCCCCGCACGCTCCACCGCGGCGACAGCGCGCGGCGCAGCGTGACGCCGGCGGCGTAGCGATCACCGGCATGATAGCCGCGCGAGCTCTCGTAGAGCACCTGCTGCGTGAACGCGAAGCCACCGAGCCGCCACTTGCCCGACGAGTACGCGACGTCGGCCGCGAGCACCGGGTTCAGCGTGCCGGTCCCCGTCTGCACGTGCTGGTGCGGCGTGGTCATCGCCTCGGTGGTGAATGGATCGTCCTCGGTGCGGCCGATCGGCACCGTGAAGCCCGCGCGCGCGACGACGCGGAGCGCGCCGAGCGTGCTCGTGAACGAGCCGAGCACCATCGGATCCGCGATCCCGGTCAGCGTCTCGTTGCGGTGGTGGATGCCCGCCGTGACGAGCTCCACCTCGGAGCCGTCGCTCTTCGCGAGGTAGCGGATCGACGACTTGACGAACCGCACCGGCACGACGACGGACACGCCGAACCGCCGGGGCAGGCCGACGTCGACCGCGACGCGGGCCTCGCCGATCGACAGATCTTGATCGTGGACGAGATCGATCGTGCCGCGCCCGACCGCGTCCTCGCGATCGTCGTGCGCGGTCTGGACGTACGTGCCCAGCCAGGCGACGCGGAGCACCAGCCGGCCCGCCTCGAGCGTCTCGTCATCGACCTTCCCGACCGGGAGGTTGGGGTTACTTCAACCCGCTCAAGCACCGCCGGCGCGCACCATGCGGGGATCGACCCCGAGCATGATCGCGACGACGAGCCACATCCATGACCGCATCGCCGCACGATAGCGCACCTCCCTCACAGGAGCTACGTGTCGCGCGCCCACGAGTCACTTCGGGATTTCGGAGAGCAGGACCGCGCCGTATCTGAACAAGCCCGTCCCGCAGGTGGAGGCCGAGACGAGCGCGCCGCTCGACACGCAGGTCGGTACGGTGCCCGTATTGTAGAACCGTGTCCGCTTCTCGGCGGAGATGCAGCGAGCCCCGTTCGGCGTCCATTCGGCCTCGGGCAGCCACGTCGTCTGGGTGTCCTTCTGGATCCCGAGCGCGTCGTAGAGGTTCACCTGGTTGCCAGTGACCGTGTACGCCACGCCGGTACCGCAGTAGTCGCCGCGCAGGAGGCGCACGCACGATAGCAGCTGGTTCGTCGTGGCCGAGGTCTTGTAGCCCATCTCGACGCACTTCGCGACGCTCGCGCCGCGGCAGGCGAACGTGAAGTTCGTCGACGATGCGGAGTGCGTGCCGTTGCTGCTCCAGGTGCCCATCACCTTCAGCGCGCGGACCGCAGGGGCACCGCACAGCGGGATCCAGCCGGCGTCGCCCTGGTACGAGATGCCGTACGACCACACGTCAGCGTTTGGCGCGGCGAGGGCCACCGCCGAGTCGACGCGCAGCTTGAGCGTGGCGCCGCTCGAGAGCGTCGCATCGAGGATCGCGCCGGTCGAGCTCGACGTCAGCGGTTGCCCTCTCTGCCAATGTAACTGAGACACCGGCCTCCCCGAAGTTCAGTGTCGAGGGCGACCAAGGAATGCACGATGATCAATCTGATGGTGAAGCCGACCGAGGTGTCGTCGAAGGCGCGCAGG
>JALZOI010000208.1 GCA_030857245.1 Myxococcota bacterium | reverse complement strand
CGGCAGCCGCGGTCACCGCCGGCGGTGCGCTGGTGGTCTCGGGCGGCACCGTCGGCGCGGGCTCCGAGCCACGGCACGCGGCGCACAGGGCGACCACAGCGAGGACAGCGCGCATCGGCGCTCAGGATAGCGGGTCGGGCCGCACTTGTGAAACTCGCGTTCGCTAAGTCCGGTGGATGCAGGGGTTCGCGCGGGGCTCGCGCTCCGGGTGCGGCCCAGGGAGCCCCGGCCGGACGGCGGTGGCCGCTCGGCGAAGCGCCCCCGCGGTCGCCGGCCTTCTCGACCGTCATCGAGCGGCGGGACCGAGCCCACGATACGATGGGACATGACTAGCGAGGGCGAGGTCTGGCACCTGGTCGAGGCGCGTCGCGAGGACGGGTCGCCCACGATGTTCCGCATCCGCGAGCTCGAGCCCCGGCGCGATCAGCCGCAGATCTTCGTCGTCGAGCTGCCCTATCCGGTCACCGAGCTGTCCCGGATGCCCGACGCCGCCGCGTATCGCCGCTTCACCATGTTCGAGGAGCAGTTTCTGACGCCGGCGTGCGCCGCGCTCGACTGGACGCCGGTCGCGGTGAAGATGCAGGACGGTTCGTTCTTCGTCTATCTGTACGGCGCTGGCGCCTCGCTGCCGCTGATCGAGCGCCTGTCGCCGTTCGACGGCGCGCTCGGCTTCTTCGACGAGCTCGATCCCGAGTGGGCCGAGTACGGCGCGCTCCGCGAGCTCCTCGAGGAGGCCAGGGCGATCACGCCCGAGCCCGAGGCCGAGCCCGCCCGCGACCCGCGTGCCGCGACCCTGCGCGCCGTGCCCGAGCACGTCGACGACGACGCGGTGGTCAGCGAACCGGCGGACGTGACGGACTCCCAGATCCTGCACGCCGTCGACGAACAACCGAAACCGAAACCGAAACCGAAACCGAAACCGAAACCGAAACCGAAACCGAAACCGCAACCGAAACCGAAACCGAAACCGAAACCGAAACCGAAACCGAAACCGCCGTGACACGGGTCATCAGCTTCTCCATCACGTCGCGCAGGGAGCGGCGACGTGCTTTGTCGGGCCCCTCCTTCGAGGCGTGCGCGAACTGGTTCGCGCCGCTGAGATAGAGCGTCAGGAGGAGGTGAAGTGACCGCCCTACGAAGCTCGACCGATCGTCACGCGCGCGCGTGATCTCGACGACGAACCGAGGTGATCGTCGACGCCGCTACTTCGGCCGCGGAGCGACGAGGTCCGCGCCGGGACGCGGGGTGCCCGCGCGGCGCTGGCGCGTGCGCTCGACGAGGACGCGCATGGTGTTGCGGATCTCGGTGACCAGCGCGGGCGTCGCGTCGAGCGCGTCGTGGCTGGTCGCGTACGGCTCGAGGTAGCCGATGTAGCGATCGAGATCGGCGTTCGCGCTTGCCGGCTCGAGAGCCATCTCGCGCAGGGTGTCGTGAAGGTTGCGGCGCAGCACCTCCGCACCGGCGGCATCGCCCCGCCCTACGCCGCGTTCCGGATCTCCTCGCTCCTGTTGAACGTGACGGGCACGGTCGCGGCCGGGACGGTCTGCACGTCGGCGCTGTTCACGTCGGGGGTGCTGGCTGCCCGACGGGCACGACCTGCAACGGCAGATGTCAGCAGGCCGTTGGCACGCGGCCGGCGGTATCAGGATCGTGATCACCGAGACTGAACCGAGCAGTGCACACGACAGGCGTCAGCCGCGCCGAGCGCGATCGTTCGCAACCCCCTCCCAGATGCACGCCCCGCGCATGTGGCCCGGCATACGGCCTGCAGCATTGCGCTTCGTGCACAGGATCACGACCTTCGCCATCGCATTCACCGTCCTCATCGCTGCCTGCGCCGGGCCCGAGGACGAGAGCGATCTCGGCGACGTCGATGGGGGTGTCACCGGCGGCAAGGACGACGGTGACGACGACGGTGACGACAACGGTGATGACTCCGATCCACCGCCCACCACTGCAGCCGGCCTGACGTGGAGGTCGGACTCGTCGGCGGCCGATGGTCGCGACTTCTATGGGGATCGCGTCGGGCGCACCGTGTTCGAGGTCGAGTTCACCACGACCGTCGCGGGCGAGAAGCGCTGGGTCCAGGGGCGCGCCAACATCGAGCAGAGCACCTCGGCCTCCGCGGATCCGCTGATGATGGCGGTGGCGGGGATCAGCTGCAGGCGTGTCGCTGGCGGCTCGACCCCGACGAACAGCATCGGCAACACGCAGAACGTCATCCGCGGCACGCCGCTCCGGCTCGCACCGCAGCTGCTGTTCATCGGAGGAGCGCCGGGCGCCTACCGCTGCGTGCTCGCGAGTCAGGGGGGCCGGCCGCGCCCCACCGGTTCGTTCAGCGCGACCAAGTTCTCGATCGCGAGCGGCTCGTATCTCCGCGTGTCATCACCCGTGCCCGCGGGCTCCGCTCGGTCCTACGCGCCTACCACGCCGTCGCACGTGCTCGACGATGGCGAGTCCCTTGATGCGGCTCCGCTCGAGTGGACCGCGCCGGCGGGCGTCACCTCGTTCCGCGCGATCGGCTCGGTGAAGCTGACCACCTGCACCTCGATCGGCGGCAGCGACGACCCCTACGACAACCTGCCCGAGCTCTGCGGCTTGCCCCAGCACGAGCTCGACCGGACGGTCGGCTCGCACGCCCGGGTGGTCCTGACGGTCGGCCAGTACGCGGTGGGTGGCGGCTATTGCGCCATCACGCGCCTGCCGGCGGCGGCGGCCACCGCGCCGACCTACATCGACAAGGACAGCCACCACGAGATGGTGCACCGCTCGCTCGCGGCGGTGCCCGTCAGCACCGCGGCGACGTGCACGCGCAGGTTCCGCATCAAGACGTACGTCGTGCAGACCGCGGGTCCCTCACTGATCGTGCACAAGCAAGGCACGATCAACTTCGTGATCCCGAACTGAGGCAGCCGCCATGATCTTGATCGCCCCTCCCCTCGTCTCGTCGCGTCGCTCGCACGTGCCGCTCGCGTTCGCTGTGGTGGCTGCTCTCGGTCTCGCCGGCTGCGGCGATGCCCCGGCTGGCGACCCGGACGCCGGCACGAGCCCCGATGGCCCCGTGGATGCTGCCGAGCCCTTCGAGGCGCAGTTCGTGTGGCCGGTCCCCGCGTGGGTCGCGGCCAACGACTTCTACAACGACGGCGCGGCCCACAGCGGCTCGGCCGACTTCGCGGTGCCGTACTGGACGCCGGTTGGTGCCGCTCGCGCGGGCGTCGTGACCTCCGCGCGGTTCACCAGCATCGGCGGCTTCCTGGTCTACCTCGATCACGGAGCCGGCTATCAGACCCTGTACTCGCACCTGAGCGAGCAGCCAAGCGTTGCCGTCGGCGACCGGGTCACCGTCGGGCAGACCCTTGGCTACTCGGGGCGCACCGGCAATGCCTTCCGCAACGGAGCGCACCTGCACTTCGCGATCTTCCGGAACGGCCAGCGCGTCGTCATCCCCGGGATCGAGCTCGGCGACTGGGTCGATCGCGGCGATCCCATCCCGGGCAGCTACGGCGCGCTGGCGACCTTCACCGAGCCCGGTCCCTCGGAGTTCGAGGTCGACGTCATCGCGCCGAGCCCGCTGTTCTCCTCGCCCGCCCAGGATGCTTCGCGGATCGGCGAGGTCGCTCCGGGCGCCCGGCTGACCGTGATCGACTCCGAGGTCGGCTACTACCGCGTCTCGACCGCCAGCGGCGCCGGCTGGCTCGTGCACACGGTGACCAAGCCGCTGCGCTCCAAGCTGCGCTCCCTGCGCGTGACCGCCGACCCCGCCAACATTCGCAGCGGACCGGGCGCCGGCTATGGCCTCCTCGGTAGCACGGCGACGGGATCGCTCGTCACCAGTCTCGGACGCGACGGCGAGTGGCATCGCCTGCTGTTCGGTCTGCCGACCGTGTACGGCTGGACGCACGAGACGAACGTCGCGCCCACGGCCACCTTCGAGACCCGGATCCGGACCGTGAGCGCGACCGTGCGCAGCCAGCCGAGCATCGAGGCGCCGTCGGTCGGCAGCCTCGCGCTCGTTCAGACGATCAGTGTCCTCGAGACCCGCGAAGGGTGGTACCGCATCACCTACGACGGCCAGCCGGCCTGGGTCGCAGGCTGGCTCACGCAAGGCCCGTTGTAGGCGCCGGGATCGACCGGCGGTGCCGGCGGCTACCGTGCGCGTGATGTTCACGTGGACCACGGCACTCGATCCCTTCCTCCTCCCCGCGCGCGGACAAGGCGAGCTCCTCGCGGCGAAGCCCGTCGCCGACAAGAAGCTGTTCGCGGTCGCCGCCGAGGCACGCACCGACGGGATCGCTCCGCGCGACGCCGTCGCCGCGCTGATCGATCGTGGCAGCGGTGAGGGCTCGCTCGCCGACGAGGCCGAGCTGTTCGTCATCGTCGGGAGCCGCAAGGGGGGACCAAGCTCGTGGACGGGATCGTCGACCGCTGGTTCGCGAGCTTCGGCGCGCGTGGCGCCGTCGAGATCGTCACGCACCTGGTCGAGACGAGCTACACGAGCACCCACCTGCTCGCCTCGGTCCAGCCCCTGTCCGAGCTCGCCAGGCTCGAAGGTCGGATCGCCTACGCGAGCTTGACCCTCGCTTCGCAACGACGCGCTCGCCCCCCTCGTCACGTACTCGCACAAGTCGAGCATGGTCGTCGGCGTCGCCCGCGCGCTCACCGCGTACGTCTCCGAGACCGCCGCGGCGGCGCTCGCGCTCTACCTCGAGAACCGGGAGGCCTTCCCGATCCTCGACACCTACTTCAAGCCCCATCGCGACCTCGCTCGTACCGTCCTCGATCCGCTGACCTCGGCGAAGAAGAAGAAGATCACCATCGACCTCGCGGCCCACGCCGGCTACCGCGGAACGCTCCGCAGCATCCGCATCGACCTGGTCGACGACGTGGTCGAGGGGACAGGTCGTCGTCGACGCCATCTCGCTCTCGCTGTCGCAGCGGCCACTACGCATCGAGGATGCGCGTCACCGCGCGGACGAGGTCCGCCGAGGGATACGGCTTCTCGATCAGCGCCGCGCCGCGCGCGACCAGGTCCTGGACCTCGGCATCGACCGCATAGCCCGTCGCGATCAGCACCGGAACCTGGCTGAGCGCGCGCAGGTGGCGGAAGCACTCCGCGCCACCCATCACCGGCATCCCCATGTCGAGGATGACCAGGTCGAACTCCGGCGCGTGCGCGCGTAGCTGGACGAGCGCCTCCTCACCGTCGCGCGCCTCGACCGTGGTCAGCCCGATCCGCTCGAGGATCCGGCGCGTGCCCGCGCGGACCGCCGGCTCGTCATCGACCACGAGGACCGTGCCGATCCGCTGGACCTTGTCCGACCGCGGGATCACCGGGATCGAGCGGGTCGGCGTGGTCGCGGCGACCACCGGGAGCAGGATCGTGAACGTGGCGCCGTGGCCGAGCCGCGAGACCACGCTCACCGCGCCGTGATGCGACTGCACCACGCCCCACACCGTCGACAGCCCGAGCCCCGTGCCAACCCCTGCCGGCTTGGTGCTGAAGAACGGCTCGAACACGCGCTCGCGCGTCGCGTCGTCCATGCCGACGCCGGTGTCGGTGACCACGAACCGCGCATGCCGCCCCGCGGTCAGCCCGGCGCCGCGCGCGGCCTCGGCGTCGAGCGTCACCGCCTGCGCAGTGACCGTCAGCGTCCCGCGCCCGGCCATCGCATCGGCGGCGTTGAGCCCGAGGTTGACGAGCACCTGCCCGAGCTGGACCGGATCGCCCTCGACGCACAGGATCCCGCCGTCGAGCTGATGGCGGATCTGGATCGAGCGCGGCAGCGTGCGCTCGAGGATCGGCAGCACCTCGCGCACGATGTCATCGATCCGGATGACGTGCTTGCGGTACTTGCCGGCCTGGCTGAACGCGAGCAACCCGCGGGTGAGCTCGGCGCCGCGCATCGACTGCGCGACGATCTGATCGAGATCGGCCCGTCCCCGCGCGGTCTGGACCTCAACCTCGAGCAGGCTCGCGAAGCTCGTGATCGATCCCAGCACGTTGTTCATGTCGTGCGCGAGCCCGGCCGCGAGCGTGCCGATCGACTCCATCCGCTGCGCGTGCAGCAGCTGGGCCTCGAGCCGGATGCGATCCTCGAGCTGATGCTTGAGCTCCGCCGCGGTCGTCGCGTGCAGCAGCAGTGCGCGCCGCAGCGTGATCTGCATCGCGATCGCGAACGCCATCGCGGTGAGTGCGGTCATCGTGTAGGTCACCGCCTCGAGCGCGCTGCCGCGCAGGCTCAGCGGGATCCAGATCGCCTGGGTCACGACCAGCGATCCGATCACCCAGCGCGTGTCGAGCAGCACGACGGCTCCCACGACCTCGAGCGGCAACAGCATCGCGTACAGCGACCCCGGCGCGCTCCACTGGGCGGCCAGCGTCGAGGCGACCGGCGCCGACCACAACACGGCGAGCATCGCGTGGCCCCACCGCGACGACGTCGGACGGCGCACGAGCAACGCCACGATGCCGACCACGGTGCACATCGCGACCTGGATCGCGGTGATCGCCGGCGCGGGCGCCGCGGTCGTGGTGAGCACGATGAACCAGCTCACCATCGCGACGAACAGCAGCGGGGCGAGCATCCGCGCCCGCTCGTGCGCGATCGCGGCGAGCAGGTCAGGCGGGGATCCAGGGGTGGAATGCATGGGAACACTGGCGCGGGCCCCCGGTGGTTTCCCCAGGTCGCCCACCGCCCAGCATACCCCCCCCCTGCGTGGTTGATGTCGTAGCCGGCGTCCGAGCTGCGGACGTGACCACGCGCAAGCTGGCGAGGCGTGGTGCGCCGAGCGCGGCGCGGATCTTTCAACGCGCCCGCGCCGCGGACCTAATGAACCCTTGGCCGGGCGTCGCCACGGGTGGACGTTTATTCTGCTCACCTGCGCAATGGTCCGACCATTGCATAGCCAGGGCCCCGATGCGCCCCCTCGTCATGAAGCTGCGGCACCACGTGAGCGTGGCCGGCACCGCCAGCCTCGCCGAGCTCGAGGAGATCGGCTCGGCCGACCTGTTCGTCACCGCGGGCGTGGCGGTGCAGGCTACAGGCTCTTCCGATCTCGGTGGGCCGACGAATTGCAGAGGTTCCGACTACGGGCTCGGTCCCGAGAAAGCAGGTCACCATGCAACGCCCACTGACGATTCGTCCAGCCGCTGCCATTGCTCGGCACCAGGAGCAGCGCGGCGCCATCGGCATCGCGTTTCTCGTGTGGTTGTTCGGTGGCGGCCTTGGCATCGCGATCTTCGTGTTCGTGCTGCTGAAGGTGTGCTGAGCGGCGCGCGCGGCGCGAACGTTGCGTCGACGACGCACGGTGATCCGGACGCTCGCGTTTGCAGGGGTGGCGCGCCGATCTCGACCGGCCGTCGCTACGCGTCCGCCCAGTTGGCCGCGATCCCGATGTCGACCTCGAGCGGCACCGTCAGCGTGTGGACGCGCTCCATCTCGTCCTTGAGCGCCGCACCGACGCTCTCCGCGATCGCCGGCGGCGCCTCGAACACGAGCTCGTCGTGCACGGTCAGCAGCATTCGCACGGGCCACTGCTCCTGCTCGATCCGCCGCGTCGTCGCGATCATCGCGAGCTTGATGAGATCCGCGCCCGCGCCCTGCATCGGCGTGTTCTGCGCGACGCGCTCGGCGGCGTGGCGCGCCTGCGGCGACTTCGACTTCAAATTCGGGATCGGGCGCCAGCGGCCGAGCAGCGTCCGGGCCCCGCCCTGCGCGCGCGCGAGCGTGACGATGTCGTCCATGAACTTGTGGATCGTCGGGAACCGCTGGAAGTAGCGGCGCGAGTACTCGGCGGCCTGCGTGCGCGAGATCTCGAGCGTGCGCGCGAGCCCGAAGTCGCTCTGGCCGTACGACAGCCCGTAGTTCACCGCCTTCGCGATCCGGCGCTGCTCGGACGTCACCTCTTCGCGCGGCACGTCGAACACCTCGGCCGCGGTCTGCGTGTGGACGTCGACCTTGTCGCGGAAGGCGCCCATCAGCTTCGGATCCCCCGAGAGGTGCGCGAGGATCCGCAGCTCGATCTGCGAGTAGTCCGCCGCGATCAGCACGTACCCGGGCGCGGCCACGAAGCCCCGCCGGATCTCCATGCCGAGCTTGCTGCGGATCGGGATGTTCTGGAGGTTCGGATCCTGCGACGAGATCCGGCCGGTCTCGGCGACGACCTGGTTGAACGAGGTGTGGACGCGCCCGGTCTTCGGGTTGACGAGCGGCGGCAGCGCGTCGAGGTACGTGCCCTTGAGCTTGCTGAGCTCGCGGTGCTCGAGGATCGGCGCGATGATCGCGTGCGAGGTGATCAACGCCTCGAGCGTCTCGGCCTCCGTCGACCAGCCGGTCTTCGTGCGGCGCACGCCCTTGGTCTCGAGCCCGAGCTTGTCGAACAGCAGCTCGCCGAGCTGCTTCGGCGACCCGATGTTGAACTCGACGCCCGCCGCCTTGAAGATGAACGACTCGAGCTCCGCGAGCTTCTCGCTGACCTCGGCGCCGAGCCGCTTGAAGTGCGCGACGTCGACGTGGATGCCGACGCGCTCGATCTGCGCGAGCATCCGCGCCACCGGCAGCTCGATGTCGCGGTACAGCGACTCGAGCCCGCTCTCGGCGAGGCGCTTCGGCAGCTGCTCGGCGATCGGCAGCAGCGAGTGCGTGATCGCGCCGGCCCACGGCGCCGCGCGCTCGACCGGGATGCCCTCGAAGCTGGTCTTCGCGCGGCCCGCGATCGTCGCGCGGGCGGGCAGCAGCACGCCGCCCAGCCGCTGCGCGACGGCCTCGCCCGGCTGCGACTCCGCGGTGGGATCGAGGAGGAACGCCGCGATCATCGTGTCCTCCGTGATGCCCTTCACCTCGATGCCGAGGTTCGAGAACATCCGGATCACCGTCTTCGCGTCGTGCGTGATCTTCGCGATCGACTCGTCGGCGAGCAGCGCGTAGATCGGCGCGAGGTCCTGCGGCGGCGGGGGGGCCGGCGCGCCGATGTAGCGGTGGCCGACCGGGATGTACGCCGGCGCGTGCCCCCCGCGACGAGGATCGACGGCGATCACGATCGCGACCAGCCCGGCGACGTCCATCCGCGTCGGATCGAGCTCGACCGTCACCGCGATCCGCCCGGCCTCGCGAGCCGCGGCAGCGAGCTCGGCGAGCGCATCGCCGCGGGTCACGATGCGAGTCTCGGGCGCCGACTCCACCGCGGTCAGGGCGGTGACCTCGGGCGCGGGCACCACGATGACGTCCTCGCCGGGCGGCATCCGGATCTTTACCTTCTCGACGAGCACCTGGAACTCGAGCTCGGTGAACAGCTGGTGGAGGGCCGGCAGATCCCACTCGCGGACCACGAGATCGTCGAGCGCGATCGGCAGCGGCACGTCGCGCCGCAGCTCGACGAGCTGCCGCGAGATCTTGATGCGCTCGAGCTGCTCGGGATCCCCGAACGGCTGCTTGATCTGGATCCGCGGCACGACCGGGTTCTGCTTGATCAGCTCCTCGAGCGTGCCGTACTTGTCGAGCAGCGTCGCCGCGGTCTTGTCGCCGACGCCCCGGATCCCCGGGATGTTGTCGCTGGTGTCACCGACGAGCGCGAGGAAGTCCGGAATCTTCTCCGGAGGCACGCCCATCTTCTTGATGACCTCCTCGCGCGTGTACGTCTTCTGGTGGAGCGCGTCGATCATCGTGACGCCCTCGCCCACCATCTGCATGATGTCCTTGTCGGCGCTGTAGATCACGACCTCCCAGCCCCGGCCGCGCGCCTGCTCGACGAGCGTCGCGATCACGTCATCGGCCTCGACGCCGGGCACCGCCATCGTCGGCCAGCCGAGGCCCTCGACGACCTTCGAGAAGTACTCCATCTGGACCTGGAGCTCCTCGGGCGGCGCCTTCCGGGTGGCCTTGTACTCGGGGTACAGATCGGCGCGGAACGTCTGCTTGCCGCCCTTGTGGTCGAACACCACGGCCATCCGCTTCGGCGCGTTGTCCTCCTCGAGCCGCATCAGCATCCGCGAGAACACGTAGAGCGCGCCGGTCGGCATGCCCTCGCTCGTCGACAGCCGGACCTCCTTGCGCTCGCCGCGCGAGACGTTCATGAGGCCGTAGTGCGCGCGGAAGATGTATCCGTGCCCGTCGACGATGTAGAGCCTCTCCGCCACAGCGGCGCACTCTAGCCCGGGCCTCTGTCGGTGCCCAGAGCGCCACGCCCCGGTGATCGGCGGCGCGCCGGATCGCCGGGCAGCCGCGTCGAGGCGGGTCGTCTCGGGGCCCTGTGCTCGGGCCCCCAGGCAAGGCCGCCGGGCCCGTGCCGCCCTCGAGCGGCGCGTGCGTCAGCGCCGCAGATCCTCGATGTGGTCGAGATCGCGGTCCGCGGGCACCTCGATCGTGACGTCGCGCTCGATCCCGAGCTGCGGGTTCGAGAAGTGGAGCCGGTGGGGCCCCGGGGTGAGCTCCACCGTCGAGATCGTCTCGTACTGAGTCGCGCCGCCGTCGACCGTGAACGTCGCCCACGGCCGCGCATGGACCCGCACCTTGCGCAGCACCCGCGGCGCCGCGACGGCGGCGGCCGCCGCATCCCGCGGCACGCGCACCTCGGGCG
>JALZOI010000809.1 GCA_030857245.1 Myxococcota bacterium | reverse complement strand
GCAGCAGGCTCAGCGCGCCGGCGAGCAGCCGCCACGTCGGGATGCCCACGCTCGCCGGCGCCGCCGCCGCGATCACCGGCAGCGGCGCGGTCGCATCGGGCGCACCGAGCTCGCCCTTGCCGAGCTCGATCGCGTAGGCCGCCGCGAGGCGCGCAAACTTGAGCGCGTGAGCGGCGTTGTTGCCGCTGACCTCGAGGGTGTCGCCCTGCGTGTGGATCGCGCGGTTGCGCTGGCTCATCCGCGCCTCGAACGGCATCGAGGCCGGCACGCCGGCGCGATACCAGGTCGCGTGATCCGAGCAGGCATAGCCGCACGCGTCGAGGCCCCAGGTCGCCCCGACGTAGGTGTCGATGAGCTGGGTGAGGAACGTGTTCTGCGCGGCGCTCGTGAAGTCCTTCATCAGCCAGATGTCCTTCTCGGAGCCCTGGTAGTTCGTCATGTCGAGCTGCAGCGCGCCGACCACGTCGACCTTGCGCTTCATGAAGTCGCGGACGATGCCCTGCGACCCGCGGAGCCCGACCTCCTCGGCGGCGTAGGCCATGAACTTCACGGTGCGCTCTGGCCGGAAGTCCTTCGCGAGCAGCACGCGCGCGACCTCCGTCAGGGTCGCGATCCCCGACGCATCGTCGTCGGCCCCCGGCGCGACGCCGGCCTTGCGCCCCATCGTGATCGAGTCGAGGTGCCCGCCGATCACCACGACCTCGTTCGCGCGGGTCGAGCCCGGGATCGTGAGGATCACCGACTGCTGGGCGTAGCCGTGATCGAACAGCTCGACGGTGACGTCGGGGCGGGTCGTGAAGCCGCGCCACAGATCGCGCAGCCACAGCGACGCCGCCGCGCCGCTGGCGGACTGGTAGTGCCGGCTCGGCATCGCCGACAGCGTGCGGATCGTCTCGAGGATCGCGGACGCCTGCAGCCCGGCCAGCGCCGGCGTCACGGCCTCCGCGCGATCGAGCGTGTAGTCGAGCGCGGGGCGCGCCGGCGCGCGGTCGTGCAGCGAGGCGCGCGCCTCCTCGAGCGAGTCGTGCAGCACGAATCCACCGCAGCGGTGATGCTCCTCGTGCATGTGCTCGGAGAGCGTCTCGAGGTGCTCGGCATCGAAGACGAGCACGGCGATCGCCGCTGCGTGGTCGAGATCGAGGACGTCCATCGCCGCGCCAGTCTGCGCCGCGAGCGCGCGGGCGGTGCTGACCGCATCGGCGCCGATCGAGATGTAGCGCTCGCCGACCTCGGGCGCGGCGCCCGGCTCCGGCATGCCCGCCGGGGGGCTCGCGCAGCCGACGAGCAGGGTCGCGAGGACGACGAGAGCATCGCGCATGGATCGCAGTCTAGCGTGCAACCACGAGGGTGCGAACCGCCTATCATCCGCCCCATGGCGAAGGCACATACGAGCTGGCGCGTCCTGCCGCACGCTCCGCTCGAGAAGCTGTCGGATCGGCTGTGGCGGGTCGAGGGCAACCTCCCCGACATCGCCATGAAGCGCGTCATGACGGTCGCGCGTCGCGACGACGGCAGCCTCGTCGTCCACAACGCGATCGCGCTCGACGCCGCCGCGATGGCCGAGCTCGATGCGTGGGGCCCGGTCGCCGTGGTCGTCGTCCCCAACCGCTTCCACCGGCTCGACGCCGCGGTGTTCCACGAGCGCTATCCGCAGGCGCGCATCCTGTGTCCCGCCGGTGCCGCGGCGAAGGTCGCGCAGGTCGTGCCGGTCTCCGGCAGCTACGAGGAGCTCGGGGCCGACGGCGCGGTAGAGCTGCAGACGCTCGCCGGCACCCGGGAGCGCGAGGGCGCCATGATCGTGCGCGCGGGCGACGACACCACCATCGTCTTCAACGATGCCATCTTCAACATGCCGCACCTCGCCGGGTTCACCGGGTTCGTGCTGCGCCGCCTCACCGGCTCGACCGGCGGTCCGAGGGTCTCGCGGCTGACCCGCTTGCTCGTGATCAGCGATCGGGCCGCGTTCCGCGCGCACCTCGAGCGGCTCGCCGCGCTGCCCGGGCTGCGGCGCGTCATCGTCGCCCACCACCTCACCATCGACCACGATCCCGCCGACACGCTGCGCGCGGTGGCAGCGACCCTGTAGCCGCGAACGCTGCCGTGCGCATCCACACGATCTCGATCAGCTACGTGATCCGGCTCCTCGAGCTGGCCGAGCGGGATGGAGCGTCTGCCGCCGCGCTGCTCGCGCGCGCCGGGATGGCCCACCCTCGCCTCGAGCGCGGGTTGCAGGATCTGGTGATCGACGACGACCTCTCCGACGTCCGCGTGCCGACCGAGCACTACTACCGGCTCTGGGGCGTCACGATGGCGACGCTCCGCGATCCGACGTTCCCGCTGCGGCTCGCCGATCGCATGGACACCGCGAGCTTCGACGCCCTCGGCTATGCCGTGATCACGAGCGCGACGCTCGGTGATGCGTTCGGCCGGATCCAGCGCTACTTGCGGTTCGTCACCGACGGCGCGAGCTGGGTGTTCGAGCACGCCGGCGACGCGGCCGTCGTCACCTTCACGCAGCACGGCGCGGCGACGCCCGAGCACCAGTACGTCGACGAGTTCAGCCTCGCGCACCTCGTGCTCGTCGGTCGCAAGCTCACCGCGGCGCCGTGGGAGGTCGAGGAGGTCCGGTTCCGGCATCCCGCACCCGCCGATATCGCTGCGCTGCAGGCCTTCTTCCGCGCGCCGATCCAGTTCGGCGCGACGGCGACGCAGCTGCGCCTGCCGCGTGCGGTGCTCGGCCTGCGCTTCGCGAAGGGCGATCCGAACATGGCAGCGTTCTTCGATCGTCACATCGAGGCGGTGCTCCAGCGCACGCAGCCCGAGGACGACTTCGTGACCGGCGTGCGGCGCCTGATCGCCACGGCCCTCGTGCGCAACGAGTACGCGCTCGAGGACCTCGCGCCGCTCCTCGCGATGAGCCCGCGCACGCTGCGCCGGCGGCTCGCCGCCGAGGGCGTCACGTACAGCGCGCTCCTCGAGGACGTCCGCCGCGATCTCGCCGAGCGCTACCTGCGCGAGCGTCGGCTGTCGCTCGGGGAGATCGCGTTCGCGCTCGGCTACTCGGAGCCCGCGACGTTCCATCGCGCGTTCCGGCGCTGGAAGAACGTGACGCCCGCCGCCTATCGCAGCGCGCATCGCCCCGCGCGGCCTGACGAGCCCTGACGAGCCCTGCCGAGCCCTGCCGAGCCGTGCCGTCCGCGCGCGGCCCCCGCGGCCAATCC
>JALZOI010000808.1 GCA_030857245.1 Myxococcota bacterium | reverse complement strand
GACGATGGCGGCGCCCGAGGCCGAGTCCATCGAGCCGCCGACGATCTGCTCGGCGATCCGCGCGGCCTCGAACGCGGCGGCGGCGGGGTCGGGCAGGTGCATCCCGGTGGGCTGCCCGGGCGGCAACGGCAGCACGGGGATCCTGCTGGTGTCCTCGGGCGCGGGCAGCGACGACATGTCGGGGTCGTCGTAGAACGGGATCGGGCGGGTCACCCGGTCGGGGTCGGTGCCGAACGGCGCGGCCGGAACGGCCATGTGGACCTGCGGGACGGGAGAGCCCGCGACCGGATCCGAGACCACGACCGGATCCGAGCCCGCGACCGGGTCCGAGCCCGCGACCGGGTCCGGGCCCGCGACCGGATCCGAGACCGGATCCGAAACCGGATCCGAGACCGAGACCGAGTCCGACACCGGATCCGAAACCGGGTCCGACACCGAGACCGGATCCGAGACCGGATCCGAAACCGGATCCGAGACCGAGCCCGGATCCGAGCCCGAAGCCGGCTCCGACCCCGGCACCGGCTTCTCGATCTTCGCCTGGCTATCGCGCGGCAGCGGCGCGCGCACGGTCTCCGCGCGACCCGGCGAGCTCGCCTCCCCACCTGCCGACTCCGGCGGCGAGGCGCCCGGCTCGTCGTCGTCCTTCGGCTTCGAATCGTCGGTCACGTGGGCCTCTTGAACGGCGAGCGCGCGAGCAGGCGCTGCGAGACCAGCCAGATCAGCCCGAAGACGGTCGAGGCACACAGCGCGGCCCAGCCGACGCCCTGCCAGGTGTTGGGCGGGCCCATGCCGCTCTGCATCAGCCAGTCCTGGACGACGGCGAACTGGCCGTTCAGCGCGGCGGCGCCCAGCAGGCCGAGCATCAACAGGATGCCGCGGAGGGGGGCGCTGCGGCGGGAGAACTTGGCGCGTCCCATGACGTACCCGAGCGCTCCGGCAAACGACGCGTGCGCGAGCGTGGTGACCACCGCCTGGGCCGCCGCCGTCGACAGGTGGACCGAGTGACCCTGGCCCGAGAGGCGGTGGTAGTTGATCCACACGGCGAACCCGGTGCCGCACGCCATCATGTAGACGATGCCGTCCATCGGCTCGTCGAACTCGCGCGACAGGTACACGGTGTAGCGGACCACCGCGTACTTGCACATCTCCTGCGCGAGCCCCGCGACGAGGACGGCGTAGAGCACGCGATCGAGGGCGAACGGGTCGAGGCCGTGGACCTCGAGGGCGACGGGCGGCACCGCCTGGTACTGCACGAAGTCGGCGAGCGGGCCGGCGATCAACGCGCCGAGCACGCAGACCCCGACGACGAGCTGCTTCGGCTCGGGCTCGTGGCGATCCATCAGGTAGAAGAAGCCGAGCCAGAACAGCGCCGGGATCCCGGCCATGATCGCCGCGAGCACCGGGCCGAGGTGGATGGCGTGCTCGAGCCCCGCGATCAGCTCCACCAGCCAGGCGATCAGGACGAACCCGACCAGGCCGGCGACCAGCAGGAACTTGGTGCCGACCAGCAGTCGGGCTCGGCGGAGCGACCACCGCTGCCTTTGCATCCCGAAATTCTACGCTGCCAGACGTTGGCGCGCGCGTTCGCAGCCTTCTAGAATCCCCGCCACCGGGTGACATGGCCAAAAAAAGCGGTACCGACGCGCAGTTGATGACGATGCACGAGCTCGCTGCCTACCTCCACCTCGATGAGTTGACGGTCGGCAAGCTCGTGATCGCCGGCAAGATCCCAGCCCAGCAGCTGGAGGGGCAGTGGCGCTTCAAGCGCGCCCAGATCGATGCCTGGATCGAGGAGCAGCTCGTCGGCGAAGACGAGAACTTCGCAGACGTCCCCGACGGCATGAAGCTGCCGCTCGAGGATCTCGTCCCCGATTCCGCGATCATCCCGAACCTGCGCGCGAAGACGCCGGTCGCGGTGATCGAGGAGCTCGCCGCCCGCGCGTACACGAATGGCTGGCTCAAGGACAAGCCGTGGTTCGTCGGGGCCGTCGTCGAGCGCGAGTCGCTGTCGTCGACAGCGATGGAGGGCGGCGTCGCCTTCCTCCACACGCGCGCGAAGGACAAGGGCAAGATCGGCCGGCCGTTCGTGATCGTCGGACGGTCGTGGGAAGGCATCATGTTCGGTGCGCCTGACCAGGGACCGACCTATCTCTTCTTCTTGCTCGGCCTCAAGTACGACAAGCTGCACCTGCCGATCCTCGGGCGGCTCGCGCGGGCGCTGCGCAACCCGGCGACGATCGCCAAGCTGCGCGCGCTCAGCTCGCCGAACCAGCTCCGCGCGGTGCTGCTCAAGGAGGACGCCAACCTCCTGTCGGGCATCGTCCCCGACATCCAGGAGGCCGCCACCTTCAAGCCGATCCTGGACCGCCAGCTGCGGCTCCGCGCGATCCGCCGGCTCCAGACCCAGAAGGTCTCAGAGGTCACCGCCGAGGAGAAGCGGCAGGCCGCTGCCGCGGAGGCCCTGCGGAAGGGCAAGAAGCCCAAGAAGCCGCCGAAGCCGAAGCCGGCGCCAGCCGCCGCGAAGAAGTAGGGAACGGCCCTCGATCCCCGCGCTCCATGAGAGCGCCGGGGCCTCGCGTGTGGTCGCGCGCGCACACGGCGACGGTGACCCAGGTCGCACGCGAATCGGCTGCTGTGGCGACGCCAGCGCTGCGCTATCCTTCGAGGATGGGGCGCACTGCCCTGTATCGCGACATCCAGTGGAGCCTGCCGCGGGCCGAGGTGCACCTCGACCCCGATACCCTGCTGTTGCGCATGCCCGACGGGTGCGCTCGCTGGTACCCGCTCGACGGCTGCACGCCGACGACGCTCGATGGCACCTTCGTGGGTGATCAGCGCCGGTTCGTGAAGATGCTCGTGCTCGAGCGCACGGGCGAGCAGCACTACGTGATCACGCCCCCCGACCAGGGCGCGGTCGCGCCGACGGTCGTGCGGGTCCCCGAGGCACCCGCTGACGCGAGCATCGTCGAGCCCCACGCGTGGGACGCGCTCGCAGACTGGGTGATGGGCGGCGGTCGCCTCGCCGCCTGGGCGATCTCGGATCTCGCGCGGCTCGCCCGCATCGCGTCGGGGCAGTTCGCCATGCTGATCGGTGAGGTCGCCGCGCAGCGCGCGCTCGAGCTCTCGTGGGCCACCCGCGGCCCGCTGCGCGGCGGTGCCGACGTCGAGATCGCACTCCAGCCGTTCGTCGAGGGCGCGCGCCACTGCCCGCGCGTCGCCGAGGCC